>DAINNQ010000145.1:0-6732 GCA_036735825.1 Alteromonadaceae bacterium
GTGCTGTTGTAATGTTTCAGCTGTGTTAGTTAGTTTTCCTTCACCAGCAAGTAAATGTGGCAAAGGTATGGGGATCAATCGATTTAGGTAACGACGAATAAAAATAACAAATGAATGGAGCACGGAATTACCCAAGGTTAACGATTGAGTCATTTAATGTACGGGTAAAAACAGCACCATGTCAACTGGTCTAACCAACAAAATCTAAGAGCAGATATCAAAAATCACTCATTAAATTAAGTAACATACTTTCTGAACCTGTATACCGCTTGGTTATTTCTTAAGTCTGGTTTTGGCAACTTGCCAATACTCTTCTAATTCATCTAATGAATGGGCTGAAAATGGTTTAGTCGAAGCATGTACTTGTTGCTCAACTTGATGAAAGCGTTGAGTAAATTTTTTATTGGCTTGCCTTAATAACGCTTCAGGATCTTGTTTTGCGTGACGACACAAGTTCACCACAGCAAACATCAGATCACCTAATTCTTCCGATAAAGCATCACTGGCAGGCTCACCAGGTAATGGCAATTCATCTTTGACTTCTTGCACTTCCTCTTCAATTTTTGCAAATACATCGTCAATATTGTGCCAATCAAAACCAACATGGGCGCAACGTTTTTGAATTTTTGCCGCTTGCGATAATGCAGGTAAATTTTTGGGAATATCAGCCAGCATACTAATTGATTCATCGGCATTTTTTATTTGCCGTTCTTTGGCTTTTTCTTGTTCCCAATTGGCTTTAATTTCACTGTCTGTTGATAAGTTTTCATCTGCAAACACATGAGGATGTCGTCTGATCAGTTTTTCGCAAATTGCCGCAACGACAGAATCAAAATCAAAGCGCTGTTGTTCTTGACCTAACTGACTATAAAAAATCACTTGGAATAACAAATCACCCAATTCTTTTTCAAGCTCGCTAAAATCTTCTTGCTCAATCGCATCGGCAACTTCATAGGCTTCTTCAATAGTATGTGGCACGATAGAAGCAAAAGTTTGCTTAATATCCCACGGGCAACCTGTCTGTGGATCGCGAAGCTGGGACATAATCCAGCGCAGTTTTTCTATTGATGGGGTTGCATCTAGCATGATCTAATATCTACTTTTATTGGTATTTATTTTATTACAAGCGTTTAGCTTCAATGATGTCGTCAAGCTGCAATAATTTGCCGAGTAAGCGATTAAGCATCTCATTGTTAGCAATTTCAATTTTTAGTGACATAGCGGTTGTTTGCTTTACATTGTCAGTACGACTTTCCATACCAAAAATACTAACGCGTTCATTGGCTATAATGGTGGAAATGTCACGTACTAACCCTTGTCTGTCACTGGCAATAATTTGCACCGTTACTTGATAACTTTGCTTATTTTGCTCACCCCATTGCACTTCAACTTCACGTTCTGGTTGCTGATTTAACGAGTTTGCTAATTGTTCACAATCGATGCGATGCACTGAAATACCGCGCCCTTGGGTAATAAAACCTAAAATTTCATCACCTGGTACCGGCTGGCAACATTTCGCCATATGCGTTAACAAGTTACCGACACCTGATACGGTAATGCCATTAGCATCAGTTGAGTTTTTTGATGATGGTGATTGCGTGGTTACTAAACTTTGCGGATCAAGATCCACTGGCGGTTTATGTTTTTCATCTTGTTGTTGAAGGTAATTAGTCACTTGCTGTAAGCGTGCATTACCTGAACCCAGCGCCACGTATAATTCTTCAACACTATTAATGTTAAATCGCTGGGCGGTATCCGCTAAATCAACCTTAGTCAGTGATAATTTAGTTAATTCACTGTCTAATTGCTCTTTACCAAGGGCGATGTATTTATCGCGATCTTTTAATTTGAAAAAGTGCTGAACTTTCGCGCGAGCTCTTGGTGAATGAATATAGTGTAAATTTGGGTTTAACCAATCACGACTAGGGTTAGGCGTTTTGCTGGTTAATATTTCAACTTGATCGCCAGTGTGTAATCGGTGCGTGAAAGGAACGATACGACCAAATACTTTGGCGCCAATACAACAATGACCGACATTAGAATGAATGTAGTAAGCAAAATCTAGCGGAGTCGCACCATTGGGCAAATCAATCACATCACCGTTAGGGGTAAAAACATAAATTCTGTCTTCAAATACTTGGCTTCGAAGTTCGTCAATAATTTCGCCACTTTCGCTGACATCTTCTTGCCATTGTAGAATTTTTCTCAGCCAGCTGACTTTATCATCAAACCCTGTGGTTTTACCGTGAGCAGAACCTTCCTTGTAACGCCAATGTGCGGCAACTCCTAACTCGGCATCTTCATGCATTTGTTTGGTACGAATTTGAATTTCAACGGTTTTGCCTTCAGGGCCAATGACCACAGTATGAATAGATTGATAACCATTAGCTTTGGGTGTGGCAACATAGTCATCAAACTCGTCAGCTAAATGCTTCCATGATGTGTGGACAATACCTAATGCAGAATAACAATCTTGAAGTTTTTCAACGACAATTCGGACGGCGCGCACATCAAAAAGTTGGTCAAAGTCGAGCGACTTTTGCTGCATTTTTTTCCAAATGCTATAAATATGCTTAGGTCGACCGTAAACTTCCCCCTGAATATGTAAGTCTTCAAGTTGTTTCGCCAAGCTACCAACAAAATTCACCATATAACGTTCACGATCTAAACGCTTTTCATCAAGTTGCTTTGCTATGTTTTTATAAACTTCAGGGTGAAGATAACGAAATGAAATATCTTCAAGTTCCCATTTTAATTGGCCAATACCTAAACGGTTTGCCAAAGGGGCATAAATATTAGCGGTTTCTTTGGCCGCTAGCACCCGAGTTTCTTCATCGGCATTTTTTACAATACGCAAATAACACAAGCGCTCAGCTAATTTGATAACAACCGCGCGCACATCATCAACCATAGCTAACAGCATACGACGTACGTTATCTATCTGACTTTCCGATATTTTTTTATTTCTGTTTTGTTGAAGCGCTTTTATTGCTTCCATTTGCCCAACACCATGACAAAGTGAATAAATCGCTTTTGAATAGTGTTGTTCAACATAGGCTAAATCAATATAGTGGTATTCGATTAAAGGAATTAAAAACGCGGCGGCTAACGAATTTTTATCTAGATTTAAGCTCGCTAAAATTTCAACCATTTCTAATGATTTGGTTTGGCACTCTTCGTCAACCTCATGGCTTGCTTTTATCGTTAGCCAAATCTGCTCAAGCATTTTCGCTTTCACATCGCTGATCTCTAATGTATCGAGCCAATGTTCAAAACTTGTTTGCGTCATTTGATGTGATTTACGAACCGAAACCATGATTTATCCTAAGATCTTGAGTAATTAATTTTTTCTATCGTCATTAATTAGTTGCCCACCATAGATATTTCATGGCTAATTAATGAAATTGATAATTTCTTATGCAATGATATGTAAGAATATAATACTATATCTCGATTAAAAAGGGCTCTTTAAATCAAGAGTGGCGCAAATAAATTTGTAACTAAGAGTTCAAACAATAATGCATAAATTAAGTCTTAAAGACTGGGTAATATTACTGACTATTGTGCCAACTACCTTAATTGGTTTGGCAATTGCAGGATATTTCTCTTACAACCGCTATATTGAACTTGATAGTTATTTGTCAGATAGAGCACAAAGTATTATCGAACCTCTTGCTATTGCCAGTACTGATGCGCTGATCAATAAAGAGCGCGAAAAAATAAGACATTTAATTGGCTTTGCTCACCGTAATCAATCAGCACTTATCAAAAGCATTACGGTTTTTACCAAAGATAATCAGGTATTTGTCACCAGTGCTTATCATGGTGACACAGAATTAATGCGCATAGACGCTGGCGAACAAATTCCACTCGCGACCCAGTCAAACGCTATTGGTGATTATATTATTTTCCGCTCACCGATCATTAATGAGAATAGCGATACTGCTATCATTAGCAGCAATGCCACACCGCAAGTCACGGTGGGTTATATTGCCATGCAAGTGAATCGCAACCACATTAAATTTGATCAACAAAATCAAATCATCATGGCCTTTGCTATTGCGTTATTAGGCGCACTAATCAGTGCTGTTTTTTCTATTCGTTTAATAAGAAATGTTACAAGGCCGGTATCATCAATGGTGCAAGCGGTTGATCGAATTCGTGAAGGAAAACTTGATAGTCGAGTAAGTGGGCAATTAATTGGTGAGCTAAATTTCCTTAAAAATGGTGTCAATGCGATGGCGCAATCGTTGGGTGATTATCATGACGAAATGCAACGTAGTATTGACCAAGCAACGATCGATCTGAGAGAAAGTTTAGAACAGTTCGAAATTCAAAACGTTGAATTAGATATCGCCAAAAGAAAAGCACAGGAAGCCAACAAAGTTAAATCTGAATTTCTTGCGAATATGAGCCATGAATTACGCACGCCGCTTAACGGTGTTATAGGTTTTACGCGGCAAGTTCTTAAAACCCCACTATCTGAAACTCAACGTGACTATTTACAAACCATTGAACGTTCTGCCGCTAATTTGCTCGCGATTATTAACGATATTCTTGATTTCTCGAAACTCGATGCTGGCAAAATGGTCATTGAAAAGATCCCCTTTTCATTACAAGAAACGGTTGAAGAAACCATTACTTTATTGGCGCCAAGTGCTCATAAGAAAAATGTTGAATTATCATTAAGAGTGGCACAACAACTCCCTGATGCCCTTATTGGTGATGCCATGAGGATCAAGCAAGTCATCATTAACTTAGCAGCCAACGCCATTAAATTTACGGATAAAGGCTCGGTGAATATTGATATTGACTGCGAACGAATAGATAAACATGTGGTTATGCTCAAAGTTACCGTAAATGATACCGGAATCGGCATGACCACTGAGCAACAGGCCAGTATTTTTGAAGCCTTCGGACAAGCTGATAAAAGTGTTACCCGACTATACGGCGGCACAGGATTAGGTTTAGTTATTTCGCAGCGCTTAGTAAGCGAAATGAATGGTGAAATTGGCTTTATTAGCGATGAAAAAAGTGGCTCTACTTTCTGGTTTACTTTCCAATGTGAAATCAATCAAATTCCACATGATATTCGCCTTATTCCTCAAGCACTAAAAAACAAGCGTATTTTATATTTTGAACCTCATACCCATAGCCGCATTTCTGTGAGTGAAATATTAGCCGCTTGGCAAATGAAAGTTGTGCCTACCATTAGCCTTGATCAAGTCAGTAATGCCCTGTTACAGGACGATAAATATGATTTTGCCTTAATAGGTCATGATGTTACCCCAACAGCCATTAATGAATTAAAAGAGCTTATGCTGTCTGTTAAAGCAAAAATACCTGCCATTCATTTAGCCATCAATAGTAATTCACCTAACCTACAAGAAGCTTTAATAGCGGCAGGTGCAGTGAGCTGTATGAGTAAACCGTTAACCAGTGAAAAACTTTTTAAATCATTAGTGCCTCAGCATTTAAATTTTGCTGACTCTTTAGCCGAAGTTTTAGAAAGTAAAATACCAATTAAAGTGTTAGCTGTTGATGACAACGATGCCAACCTTAAACTCATTCATGCGCTTTTAAATGAACAAGTCAGTGAAATAGTTACCGCAGTCAATGGCAAAGAAGCCGTTGATTTATGTAAAAATGAGAAATTCGCGCTCATATTTATGGATATTCAAATGCCAGTATTAGACGGTATTTCGGCATTAAAGCAGATCAGAAGCCGCACCTTTAATAATACTACCCCCATTATTGCAGTAACGGCGCATGCTTTAAGTGATGAGAAAAATAAGTTACTTAACGAAGGGTTTGATTCATACATGACCAAACCCATCGATGAAACCATGCTAAGACACACAATTTACGAGCATTGTGATCTAGACTTATTGGGCAGCCAAGCATTTAAAACCAAACTACTTTCAACAAATATTACTCCTGAATATCAATCAAAAGACATCGACATGACAGAGCATTATATTGAAGCATTACATGAGTCAACAGTGATCAATTGGCCTCTTGCATTAGAGCGAGGCGGAAATAGAGCAATATTAGCAAAAGATATGTTAGGTGGTTTGATTGATAGTTTACCTGATACTAAGCTAGCCATTTCTGAAGCTTTAACTTCGCAAGATATTGAGCAATTAAAAACACTTATTCATAAGTTAAATGGCGCATGTTGTTACACAGGTGTGCCAGATTTAAGCAAAATGACCCACCTGCTTGAAACACAATTGAAAAAAGGTGTTGGAATTGATGATTTAGAGCCTGAATTTTTTGAGTTTTTTGAACATATTGAAAAGGTTATTGCCCTAGCGCCAGATGCGTTTAATGAAATTGAACGTCTAATAGTCAAAATTCAATAAATGACAGCCTGCCAATAACTCACGAAAAAGTGGCTCAAATAAAGTAACAGCTAGGATAAAAGTCATATCATCGCTGCTGTTACTAACTTTCAAAAACTCGAGTTGCTATCTGATGGTAATATTGGGGGAGGTATTAATATCTCCGTCTTCAGACACCACGGCAATGCCACCGTTACAAGTAAGAACTGCCAAGCTTTTTCCATTGTCATTTCTGACGAAAGCCAATTCGTAACCAAACTTACCTAAACTGCTAGCAGAAAATTTTTGTGCTAACGACAATTTTGACTACCAAATTGACTGTTCGGGTGACCCCCCCCGCCGTTCAATCATCGGATTACTTTGTGACTGCATAACACACCTATCGATT
>DAINNQ010000146.1:0-6708 GCA_036735825.1 Alteromonadaceae bacterium
ATATTGTGCTTTGTATAAATGTCACTAACCGAAATTTAACGTTTTTATATTTATCATATGGTTAAGCAATAAGTATACCTCTTAAAGGAAAAACATGGCAAAAAATAAAACCGCATTTGTGTGTACTGATTGTGGAGCTGAGTATTCACGCTGGTTAGGACAATGCACAGAATGTAAAGCTTGGAACACTATTTCAGAATTTCGCCAAGCAAAAGCTCCAACCCGTGGTAGTAGTTTCTCTGGTTTTTCAGGGATCACCGAAGCCGTGGTTCAAACTCTTGACACTATTGATCTTGCAGATCTGCCTAGGTTCTCTTCAGGCTTTGCTGAATTTGACCGTGTTTTAGGTGGAGGTATTGTTCCGGGCAGTGCTATTTTAATTGGCGGGGAGCCTGGTGCAGGTAAAAGTACTTTACTCCTGCAAACCATGTGTACTTTGTCTGCTAACATGTCAACGCTTTATGTAACAGGTGAAGAATCTTTACAGCAAGTGGCTATGCGCGCAAAACGCTTAGGCTTAAAAGCTGATAACCTCAAGCTTTTATCAGAAACCAGTGTCGAAAATATTTGCCATATTGCTGAACGTGAAAAGCCTAAAATCATGGTCATTGACTCAATTCAAGTGATGCACATGGCAGATATTCAATCAGCTCCTGGCAGTGTTTCACAAGTGCGAGAAACCGCCGCATTTTTAACTCGTTTTGCCAAGCAGCATCATGTTGCCATGCTCATAGTTGGCCATGTTACTAAAGACGGCTCTTTAGCAGGTCCTAAGGTTCTAGAGCACTGTATAGACTGCTCGATCATGCTTGAAGGCAGTACAGATTCTCGTTACAGAACATTGCGCGGTAATAAAAACCGATTTGGTGCTGTCAATGAATTAGGTGTATTTGCCATGACAGGTACAGGGTTAAAAGAAGTTAAAAATCCTTCGGCAATTTTTCTCAGTCGGAGTGATGAACAAACACCTGGTAGTGTAGTCATGGTGCTTTGGGAAGGTACAAGGCCTTTACTCGTTGAGATACAAGCCTTGGTTGATCATTCTGCACTCGGTAATCCTCGCCGTGTTGCTGTTGGGGCAGAGCAAAATCGTTTATCTATGCTTTTGGCCATTTTACATCGCCATGGCGGCTTGCAGATGAACGATCAAGATGTGTTTGTGAATGTTGTCGGCGGTGTCAAAGTATCGGAAACCAGTGTCGATTTAGCCTTGATTTTAGCCTTAGTGTCTAGTTTTAGAGACAGAGCACTTTCAAGGGAGTTAGTGGTGTTTGGCGAGGTTGGTTTGTCAGGTGAAATTCGCCCAGTACCAAGTGGCCAAGAACGTATTAACGAAGCGGCAAAACATGGTTTTAAACGGGCTATTGTCCCTTTTAATAACATGCCCAAAGATAAAATAGCAGGTATGGAAGTTATTGGCGTGAAAAAACTCAGTGAAGCGCTAGAGCATATTTAACTTTTTGGGCTGTTGAGATCAAAAAATTTACCAAAGGGATCCTATGAAAATGAACAAAATATGTAACATTGGCTTAATAGTTGTCATCTCTCTATTTTACCTACCATTCGCTCATGCTAATAACAGTCCGTTTGTCGGTACATGGCAACTCGTTTCAGGCGAATACATTAATGATAAAAAAGAACTTATTAGCTATGAATCTTTGGGGATCTCATCGCAAAAAGTGATCAATGAGCATTATTTTAGTTTCGTTTCCATGGCAAATGGAACGTTTTGGGCAGCAGGTTCTGGAAAATACACATTTACCGATACTGAATATATAGAATCGCCAAATGTTGCCTCCTACCCGTTAGAAGATGGCGGCAACTACTCATTCACCTATCGTTTTGAAGGTAAGCTTTGGCATAATGCTCGCTGGCATGGCGAGACACGTGTTGAATACGAAGTATGGAAAAAAATAGATTAAATTAACGGTAAAATAAGTCACTCATTAAACGAATAAAAACTGACGAAAAAAGCTGCATTGGCAGCTTTTTTGTTTCAGAAATTAGTCCGTTTCATAATCTAAGTTGGAAGATAACCATCGCTCTGCTTGCTCTATCGTCATCTCTTTGCGAGCAGCATAATCAAGCACCTGATCTTTAGCCACTTTAGCCACAGCAAAATATTTACTGTCAGGATGTGCAAAATACCAACCACTTACTGCAGCACCTGGCCACATGGCAAAACTTGAGGTTAATTCCATGCCGATATTTTCTTGCACGTTTAACAACTTCCACAGCAAACCTTTTTCAGTGTGTTCAGGACAAGCAGGATAACCTGGTGCTGGTCTAATCTCTTGATATTGTTCACGAATTAACCCATCATTATCAAATGCTTCATCGGGGGCATATCCCCAATACTCTTTACGAATTTTTTCATGAAGATATTCTGCAGCCGCTTCTGCTAACCTGTCAGCAACGGCTTTCGCCAGAATACTATTATAATCGTCGTGTTGTGCGTCATATTCTTTAACTAAGTCATCACAACCAAAACCTGCTGAAACAGCAAACGCTCCCATATAATCTTTAACACCTGACGCTTTATCCGCCACGTAATCAGCTAAACATCGGTTATATTGACCAGCAGGCTTTTTACTTTGCTGACGTAATTGATGCAAACGCATTAATTTTTCACTGCGTTCATCGTCTGCATACACAATTAAGTCATCTTGCTGACGCGCTGCAGGAAATAAACCAAACACAGCTTTTGCTGTCAGTTTTTTGTTGTTAATCACATCATCAATCATGGCGTTGGCATCATTGAATAACTTAGTTGCTTCACCGCCAATGACTTCATGTTTTAAAATCAGTGGGTACTTGCCTGATAATTGCCAAGTCATGAAAAATGGCGTCCAATCGATGTATTTGCGCACTTCATTGAGATCAAGTTCATCTAAAACAGTGACACCCAATTTATTAGGCGTTTTCGGCGTATACTCGTCAAAACTTATTGGCGTCGCATTTTTTCTGGCATCTTCAATACTAATTAAACTTGAACGTGGGCCTTTTTTATAATGGCGTTCACGTACTTTTTTATATTCTAAGTCTTGTCTTTCAACAAATGCAGGACGTAATTCGTCAGATAATAAACTACTGACCACAGAAACAGAACGAGAAGCATTAGGCACGTAAATTACCGGTTGTTTGTATTGATGCTCAATTTTGACAGCCGTATGCGCTTTGGATGTGGTTGCACCGCCAATTAATAGTGGAATTTCAAAACCTTGACGCTGCATTTCTTTTGCCACATGCACCATTTCATCAAGTGATGGCGTGATCAAACCAGACAAACCAATTACATCAGCATTTTGCTCTTTGGCCACTCGTAATATTTCATCACAAGAAACCATCACTCCTAGGTCAACAATGTCGTAATTATTACATTGTAAAACAACACCGACGATATTTTTTCCTATGTCGTGAACATCACCTTTTACCGTCGCAAGTACAATTTTACCGTTTGAGCTTGCCACCGTTTTTTCAGCTTCGATATAAGGGTTAAGGTGCGCAACGGCTTGTTTCATTACTCGTGCTGATTTTACTACTTGTGGTAAGAACATCTCGCCTGCTCCAAACAAGTCACCAACGACATTCATGCCATCCATCAAAGGACCTTCGATAACATCAAGAGGGCGTGTCGCGGCTAAACGCGCCGCTTCTGTATCTTCAACAATAAATTCATTGATCCCTTTAACTAATGAATACTCTAACCGTTTATTGACGGGCAATTCTCGCCACGCTAAATCAGCTTTATTGTCTTTTGTTCCCGTTTGTCCTCGATATTGTTCGGCAACATCTAATAATCTTTCGGTTGCTCCGTCATCGCTGTTTTGGATGACATCTTCAACTGCTAAGCGTAAATCTTCAGGAATATCAGAGTAAATAGCGAGCTGACCTGCGTTTACTATGCCCATATCCATGCCATTTTTGATCGCATGATAAAGAAATACAGCATGTATAGCTTCGCGAACTGGGTTATTACCGCGAAAAGAGAACGAAACGTTAGACACACCACCAGAAATCATCGCATAAGGTAAATTCTGTTTAATGTCTGCAACTGCTTCAATAAAATCAACGGCATAATTATTATGCTCGTCAATACCGGTAGCAACCGCAAAAATATTAGGATCAAAAATAATATCTTCAGCTGGAAAGCCAATTTCATCAACTAAGATATGATAGGCTCGTTGACAGATCTGAAACTTGCGCACGCGCGTATCGGCTTGGCCTTCTTCATCAAATGCCATCACAATAACAGCGGCGCCATAGCGTCTTAACAATTCAGCTTGATGACGAAAGTTTTCTTCACCTTCTTTTAAAGAAATAGAGTTAACTATCCCCTTGCCTTGAATGCACTTTAAGCCTTCTTCTAAAATATCCCATTTAGATGAATCAAGCATGATCGGCACTTTGGCAATATCAGGCTCACCTGCAATAAGATTTAAAAAGCGGATCATCGCCGCTTTTGAATCCAACATGCCTTCGTCCATGTTGATATCAATGATTTGTGCGCCATTTTCAACTTGTTGAAGTGCTACCGCGATGGCTTGGTCATAATTTTCTTCGGTGATCAGGCGTTTAAATATGGCAGATCCAGTCACGTTTGTACGTTCACCAACGTTAACAAACAATGAGTCTTTATCTATGGTTAACGCTTCTAAGCCAGATAAACGACAAGCAATTTCACGAGGCTCGACTTTTCTCGGGGCAATATTAGCAACTGATGTCGCCATGCCCGCAATATGCTCAGGCGTTGTCCCACAGCAACCGCCTATGATATTTAGCAATCCAGAACTCGCCCATTCAGCAACATGCTCGTTCATATCTTCAACACTAAAATCGTATTCACCAAAAGCGTTTGGCAAACCTGCATTCGGGTGAGCTGAAACGGCGGTATCTGCAATGCGACTCAATTCTTGTACGTATTGACGCAGTTCAACTGGACCTAACGCACAATTTAAGCCAAATGATATTGGTTTGACATGACGTAATGAATTATAAAAAGCTTCGGTTGTTTGACCAGACAAAGTTCGACCTGAAGCATCGGTGATCGTCCCTGAAATCATTACGGGATATTTAACACCTAATTCGTCAAAAACGGTTTCCACTGCAAAAATAGCGGCTTTGGCATTGAGGGTATCAAATATTGTTTCAATTAAAATAATATCACTCCCCCCTTCAATTAATGCTTTTGTCGATTCGATATAAGCGTCTTTTAATTGGTCAAACGTCACATTTCTAAAGGCAGGATCATTCACATCAGGTGAAATAGAACAGGTTCTATTCGTTGGCCCTAACACACCAGCAACAAAACGAGGCTTATCTGGCGTTTTCGCCGTAAATTCGTCGGCAATTTGTCGAGCAATTTTAGCGGCTTGATAATTAATTTCGACGCTTTGCTCCTGCATGTCGTAATCAGCCATGGCAATGGTTGTTGCGTTAAAGGTATTGGTCTCAATAATGTCAGCACCAGCAGCTAAATATTCACAGTGGATCGCTTTAATAATGTCTGGTTGAGTTAATACCAAAAGATCATTGTTACCTTTAACATCAAGATGCCAATCAGAAAATCTGTCACCACGGTAATCTTGCTCTTCGAATTTATACGCTTGGATCATTGTGCCCATAGCGCCATCAAGAATTAAGATGCGTTGGCTAAGCTGTTGTTCTAACAAAATATAAGATGCAGATTTTTTCATTGTACGACTCTTTTGAATGTCACTTAACTTCAGGTTAAGTTAACAAATTAATTTTTTGGTGCAGGGTATCTTGCTTTAATATTATCAGCGTCAAGTTGATATGGCGTAACTTGATAGACGTAATAATTTAACCAGTTAGTAAATAATAGACTACCATGGCTTTTCCATGAACTATACGGCGTGTTTGTTACATCATCATTTGGATAATAGTTTTCGGGCATTTTTGCATTTTCATCAAGCGCCAGATCTCGATGATATTCATCATCGAGGGTATTAGCATCATATTCTGGATGGCCCGTTAAATAGACTTGCTGCTTGTTTTCACTTGCAGCTAAATACACACCCGCTTTTTCAGACTCCGCAATAATTGTCAATCCAGGAATTGATAAATAATCCGCTTTATCAATATAACCAAAGCGAGAATGAGGTACATTAAAGAAGTCTTCAAAGCCTCGTGTTAACTCTTCTTTTGGATCATTAGGCGAATGTTGGTAAACCCCTGATAGCTTAACTTTGCGAAGGTGTCTGTTAATGCCGTAATGATGATACATTGCTGCGTGCGCTGCCCAACAGGAAAACATTGTTGATGTTACATTGTTTTCAGCCCAATCAAACACTTCGCAAATTTTATCCCAAAAGGTTACTTTTTCGTATTCCATTAACGCCAAAGGCGCTCCGGTAATAATTAAACCGTCATATTGTTTGGATTTAATATCATCAAAAAGTCGATAAAAATTATCAAGGTGCTCTTGCGGCGTGTGTTTTGATTCGTTGGCATGAATACGAACAAATTCAATATTGATTTGCAGCGGCGTGTTTGAAAGCATGCGACAAATTTGCACTTCAGTTTCTATTTTATTTGGCATTAAATTTAGAATTGCCACTTCCATCGGACGAATTTCTTGATTTGCCGCCCTATGCTCTGACATAACAAAAATATTTTCTTCATCAAGCACTTGTAATGCGGGTAATTGATCTGGAATTTTTATTGGCATAGTAGTGACCTATATAA
>DAINNQ010000147.1:0-6705 GCA_036735825.1 Alteromonadaceae bacterium
CAACAATAAACATAACACCAACAAGTGCCGCTAATGGAATAATTTCAATCAAACCAGATGCAAACAAAATAAAGCCTAGTAGCGCTAAAGCAGCCGTAATACCAGAAGCTCGACCTCGGCCACCTGAGTTAACATTAATCATTGATTGGCCGATCATGGCGCAGCCACCCATACCACCAAAAAAGCCATTCACGGTATTTGATGCGCCTTGGGCAATACATTCTTTATTACCACGTCCACGAGTTCCTGTTAATTCATCAATTAAGGTCAAGGTTAAAAGCGACTCAATTAAGCCAATCGCCGCTAAAACGATGGCAAAGGGGAAAATAATCGTTAATGTTTCGAAGGTAAATGGTACTTGTGGAATAGCAAATTGCGGTAAACCACCAGCTATTGACGCCGCAGGATCGTTGGTCATATCACGAACAAAATCAACAACTGTGCGGGCTTCTAATCCTAAACTTTGTACTAAAACAGTCACAACGACTATCGCAACTAATGATGAAGGAACCGCTTTTGTTAATTTTGGTAATAAATGAATAATCGCCATAGTAAGCACAATTAAAGCCGCCATAGTGAACAAAGGCGTACCTTGCATCCACTCTAACTCACCTGCAGCATTGGTGATTTTAAATTGCCCAAGTTGAGCTAAGAAGATAACAATGGCTAAGCCGTTAACAAAACCGAGCATCACAGGATGCGGCACTAAACGAATAAACTTTCCGAGTTTAAATAACCCTGCCATGATTTGTAGTAGTCCGGTTAGCACCACACAAGCAAACAAGTATTGCACGCCATGAATAGCAACTAAACTCACCATAACCACTGCCATAGCACCAGTCGCTCCTGAAATCATGCCCGGTCTACCACCAAATATAGAAGTAATTAAGCCCACCATGAACGCGGCATATAAGCCGACTAATGGTTCAACACCAGCAACAAAAGCAAAAGCCACCGCTTCAGGTACTAAGGCTAGTGCAACGGTCAAACCAGATAAAACATCATTTTTTAAGTTGCCAACTTTGCTGGCATGAATTTCAAACATTACAATCTCACGTTAGTTAGATTTTACTGGCTGAACGAATCACATAAAGGCCAGTTACCATTGATTTACTTCAACCCATTAATCATAGAAGAAAACTAAAAAGATGATTTGATCAGGAGGAAAAAGCGCGGGAATACTATAGATTTATCAGTGAAAAGTCAATAAACGCTTAATTTTAAAGCAAAAAGTTAAGCGTTTATCTAATTGATTTTTATATATTAATTTAGGAAAGGTTAATCTGCTGTATTTTCACGTTCTCTTAAAAATTCTTTAATTTCGTCACGTGAGCCTAAAATATGCTGTTTCATTAAAGCTACAGCTTTCTCAACATTTCTCTGCTTACACAAGGATAATAATTCATTATGTTCAGATTCCGCTTTTGAGATACCGCCAGCCCAAAGTAAATGCATGCGAATATATCGATCCGCATTCTTATTCAAAGTATTCACTAAGTCTTGAGTTTGCGGACGAATCGCACCTGAATATAAGCAATTATGATAATTAGAGTTTAACTCACTCCACGTATTAGCTGCATTTTCTTTACCTAAAGATTGATTTAATTGATCTAAAATCTTAGTCGCTTCATCAAGCTTTTCATCAGAAAGATTAGGAATAGAAGCAGCAAGTAAATCAGCTTCAAGCATGGCGCGTAATTCAAAAAGCTCACCAACCTGATCAATATTTAATTCAGTTGCTGTCGCGCCTTTATGTGGCTCAAACGAAACTAAACCTTCGGCTTCTAATTGTAACAACGCTTCACGAACAGGAATGCGACTGACATTGAGTTCTTCGGCTAAAGCCGCTTGACGTAATGGTTGACCAGCCTTTATTGCACCATTAAGAATTTTTTCTCTTAATGTTTCAACAACCAACTGCGTACGTGTTTTATATACTATGCTCATGCGTTGTACCGAATGACTACCTAATGAAATTGCCAACCATTATAAGCATTTAATACATAAAAAAAAGAACTAATCATCTTAGCCCTTTTTCTTATGAAAAATAACCACAATGACTAGCGCTTTAATAGCTCAGGTAATAGCTCTTTCGGCATGTTTTGATAGCAAATCGGGCGTTGGAAACGTTTAATCGCTTCACTACCAACAGAAGTTGTCCGTAAATCAGTTGAAGCCGGGAAAGGTCCGCCGTGATTCATTGATGCACACACCTCTACACCTGTGGGCATTTGGTTGTATATCAAACGCCCTACTTTATGCACTAATGCCGTAGCAATATCAGCACTTTGAGCTAAATCACAATCGGTTGCATGAATACTCGCGGTTAAATTACCTTTTAGTAAACTTACCAGTTCTTTCATTTGTGCCGCATCTTGTAAACGGACAATTAAAGCGCAAGCACCAAACACTTCCTCATGCAAAACGTGATTGTTTTTAAAGGTTTCAAAATCGGTAGCAAATAACGCCGCTTGGCAAAAATGAGCAGCTCCTGCTTGCCCTTGCGCTAACAACTGAACATTTTCTATCGCTTGAAATGAGCTAACCGCCGCTTGATACGATGCCGCAATACCTGGTGTTAACATGACACCCGCTTGTGTTTGTGCAACCGCTTCACTTGCCGCTTGTTCAAATACTTTACTATCGTCGTTTTCAATGTATAACCACAGACCCGGACTAGTACAAAATTGCCCTTGCCCCATTAACATTGAGCCAACTAATCCTTGTGCCATTCCCGTTGCATTTTCAGCTAATTTTCCTGGCATGATAAATTGTGGATTCACACTGCCGAGCTCGCCGTAAAAAGGAATAGGTTCTGCACGTTGGTTGATTTGCTGTTGCAAGATCATCCCTACTCGTTCAGAGCCAGTAAAACCAACTGCTTTAACTAGCGGATGACAAACAATTTGGCTTGCTATGGCATAGTTTTTCCCTTGGATCAGAGAAAATACGCCAGCATCAATTTGGCAAATAGTAATAGCTTTACTAATGGCACGAGCAACTAATTCAGCAGTTCCAGGATGCGCCGCATGTGCTTTCATGACAACAGGACAACCTGCTGCTAAAGCAGAAGCTGTATCACCACCAGCCGTTGAAAAAGCTAATGGAAAGTTACTTGCTGCAAATACGCCAACAACCCCTAATGGTAAATAACCTAAACGCGTTTCAGGTTTAGGTAATGGTTGACGGTTTTCATCAGCTAAATCAACAACAGGTTGATATTCTCCTCGTTCAACTAAATCGGCAAATAAATTTAATTGACCAACAGTGCGACCGCGTTCACCTTGAATTCTAAGTGCGGGCAAGCCCGTTTCAGCACATGCCATGTCGACAAGTTCATCACCCAAAGCAATAATTTGTTCACCAATTGTACGTAAAAACTCAGCTCTTTTTTTGCCTGATAATTGACTGAAACTTGTAAACGCTTCATTTGCACGAACGATTGCTTGCTCAACTTCTGCATTAGAAGCATCAGCAAATACTTCTTTCATTGCTTCATTACTGACAGCATTCATCGCCGAAAATCCGTTGGTCAAATCGCCTGACCATTCGCCAGCAATTAAATTTTTTCCTGAAATAGACATAATATTCTCTTTATTTAATGAGTTGATTTAGGGTTATTTCACAATGAAACCAAAAGCATAGGGATCTTCGTCGTCAATGGTGATGCAGTTTTTACCAAAGACCTTCGCCCAGCCTTGAATACTAGGCTTAATCGCCGTGATGGTTTCCGTTCCCTTTTTAAGTTCAACAACGTCTTCAACCTTGCCTACAAACTGACTACCAATGTAACTTTCATGGGTAAAAGTATCGCCAAGCTTTAATTTACCTTTGGCAAAAAGTTGCGCCATACGAGCGCTGGTGCCAGTTCCACAAGGCGAACGGTCAATCGCTTTTTCTCCGTAAAATACCGCGTTAGCAGCATCGGAATTTTCATTTTTCGGTGTGCCAGTCCATAAGACATGACTAACACCATTTACGGTAGGATCTTCAGGATGAATACATTCTAGAACTTCGCTAGCAACAGCACGAACTATCGGGCTCCAGCGTAAAATGTCACCCGCACTCCATGACTCTATCCCTGGGAAATTCGCTTGCGGCTCAACAATAACGTAATAATTTCCGCCATAAGAAACATCAACTTTCAGTGTGCCTAAACCTGGAATATCCAATTCCACATCTTGGTGAGCAAGATAAGCCGCTACGTTATATAGCTTTACAGCAGAAACTTTATTGTCTGCCATTTGATATTCAATATTGATTTGTCCAGCAGGCACATCCAGCGTTAACTTCCCTTCAGTTTTTGGGGTAATTAAGCCCGCTTCAAGTGCTGCGGTTACTGTGCCAATGGTGCCATGTCCACACATAGGTAAACAACCTGATGTTTCTATAAATAAAACAGACGCATCAGCATTATCACTGCAAGGTGGGTAGAGAAACGAACCTGACATCATGTCGTGACCACGAGGTTCAAACATTAACCCTTGGCGGATCCAATCATGGTTTTCTAAAAAATCCTGACGTTTTTCGCTCATGGTTTGACCCATTAAGTTTGGATGACCACTGGTCACCAACCTAACAGGATTACCGCATGTATGAGCATCAATACAAAAGAAGGTTCCTTTTATCACTATATTTTCCTGCGATTGTTACAAAGCGCGAGTTCCTTAGAAACAAGTGCTTTAAAAAAGTTTACTGTAAAACTGAGTTTAACTGCGAATAGCTCGATATTAAACCTTGATAAATCCATGCGTGTGCCAACCGCTTGGTTATATTTTTTTATCACCTTGATTAAAAATAAATACCGTCAAAGTATTTGTAGAAATAACACGGCATATTGTATACAATTATTTTTATCGCACAAGTATAATGTATGAAAAATTTTAAAAGGCATAAATATATGCAATTAAATGAATGTAATATCCAAGGTTTTCAAACAATTAAAACTATTGACGCACATACAGAAGGTGAGCCTTTACGTATTATCACGCAGGGCTATCCGACTATTATCGGCAATACTATCTTAGAAAAGCGTCAATATATAACACAGCACCTTGATCATTTACGCCAATTATTGATGTTTGAGCCACGAGGCCATGCCGATATGTATGGCGCCTTGATAACTCAGCCATGCACTGAAAATGCGGATTTTGGCATATTGTTTATGCACAACGAAGGTTATAGCAGTATGTGCGGCCATGGCATTATTGCGGCAGTTTCTGTTGCGATACAAACACAAAGCATCGCGATGCCAAAACCGAACGAATACATCGGTATTGATGCGCCAGCAGGTTTTATAAAAGCCTATGCCAATTTAGATAATAGCCAACTCAATGTCAGCTTTGACAATGTTCCCTCTTTTGTTGAGGCGCTTAACTTATCCGTTGATGTCAACGGGCTCGGTCAAGTTGAATACGATATTGCCTTTGGCGGTGCTTATTATGCGTTTGTTGATGCAGATAAATTAGGGATCAGTTGTCACGCTGACAATCAGCAACAATTGATCAACGCTGGTCGTGCGATAAAACATGCTGTAATGAACAATTATCAAATCAATCACCCTACAGAAAACGATCTTAGCTTTTTATACGGCACTATTTTTTATTCTAAAAACACGGCCAATGAAGGCGCTCATTCTCGCCATGTTTGTGTTTTTGCTGATGGTGAAGTTGACCGTTCACCCACAGGCACTGGGGTTTCTGCTCGCGCTGCACTTTTGCGTGAAAAAGAACACTTAGCAATCAATCAACCTGTGGTTATAGAAAGCATCGTCGGTGGAAAAATGACGGTCGAGATACAATCAAATGTAGAATTTCATCAAAAATCAGCCATTATTCCTCGCGTGAGTGGTCGAGCATTTATCACTGGCGTTCATCAATTTTTACTCGATGAAAAAGACATTTTCCCACAGGGTTTTATTTTGCGTTAAGTATATTAGGTTTAAAAAAACATGAAAGAAGTCACAAATAAGAAAAACGTTGCTGTACTAGGCGCTGGCATTATCGGCATTAATTGCGCAATAGAGTTACAATCTCGCGGTTATAATGTCACCTTAATTGATAAAGAAGCCATAGGTGAAGGATGCTCCATGGGTAATGCTGGGCACTTTGCCACCGAGCAAGTGTTCCCTCTAGCTGAAGCGAGTTTGCTGTGGCAATTACCAAAAATGTTGTTAGACCCACTAGGGCCTGTTGCGCTTTCGCCCAAACATTTTCCTAAAGCCATACCTTGGTTTCTAAAATTTATTGCTAATATGTTTCAGTCAAAGCGGAGTAAAAATACTCAAGCACTCAAAGCGCTTAATAAACATGCCATTGATTATTATCGACCTTTGCTTAAATTAGCGGATGCCGAGTATTTGTTAACCGAAAAAGGGAGCTTACTGGTATTTGAAAGCACTCCTGTAGAAAAAATAGAAAGTTATTTGAACATGTACCTTGCTCAAGGGGTTCCAGTCAAATTACTTGGGCGTAATCAAACCCTTGCCTTAGAGCCAAACTTACATGCAAACATTCAATACTCCTTATTTTTTACTGATGTCGCACATACGCTTAATCCATTGGCGCTCAGTCAAAAACTAGCCGCTTATGCGCAAACACTTGGCTGTCAGTATCAGCAGTTTGAAGTCGCTACAATTACATATCAAAACGACACAGTGTTGTTGTCGAACAGCCAACAAGAGTTATCTTTTGATCAGTTAGTGAT
>DAINNQ010000148.1:0-6699 GCA_036735825.1 Alteromonadaceae bacterium
GTATACAGGTATACTATTTGATTAATAATAAACATAAATAAAGAAGAAAGAGCCAATGCAAAAAATTCTCATCATAGAAGATGACAATTTAGTATCACTTACCTTAAAAGCTCAATTAGAGAAAAAGGGTTTTGAGATTTCGCAAGTTTTTAATGGCTCTGCCGCGATAAGAAAAGTGATTAGTGTTAATCCAGATGTGATTTTACTCGATATCGGATTACCTGAGAAAAATGGCTACGATATTTGCAAAGAGCTCAGGCAGTTTTATCAAGGCGGAATAATATTTCTAACAGCTCATGAATCTATAGAAGCGGAAGTGACATCATTTGGCTTAGGGGCTGATGATTTTGTGGTAAAAGGTGCACCTTTTGAGGTGTTATATCAAAGAATAAAACGCTTAGTTGTTCGGCCTCAAAAAGTAGATAGCAATCAGGAAGTTGCTTTTGAAGATCTTTCTTTTCACCCTAATAACTGTGATTGTTATTTCCAAAATAAGGCCGTGGGCCTAACGCAAGAGGAATATGAATTATTCTATTATATTGCAACTCACCAAGGACAAGTTGTTACGAGGCAAATGATACTAAAAGTGTTAAAAGGCGCTGAATATAATGGTATCGATCGTTCTATTGATATAAAAATTGCCAGAATAAGAGCCAAGTTAAAAAAAGTGGGTTTATTCACTCCGGTTATTCAATCAATTCGTTCTAAAGGTTATCAATTTATCTACCCAGTTCATCATTAAAACCTTGAATTTATAGTTTTGTGCATTGATTGCCTAACTGTTAGCTATACTGTATCCTGCACCGCCGCTATCCATTAGCCTATTATCTTAAGTGAGTCTTTATGAGTTTTTCTTCGTTAGCGTTATCAAGCAAAATATTGTCAGTTCTTGAAGCTAAAGGATATAAAGAACCTTCACCTATTCAAGCTCAAGCGATTCCTGCGGTTTTATCTGGAAAAGATGTTATGGCAGCGGCGCAAACGGGTACGGGAAAAACAGCAGGCTTTACTTTGCCAATTCTTGAGCTGTTATCTAAAGGCCAAAAAGCGAAAGCTAATCATGTACGAGCGTTAATTTTAACGCCAACGAGAGAGCTAGCCGCACAAGTTGGAGCCAGTGTTGAAACATATGGCGCCAAACTGCCTTTAACATCCGCCATTGTTTTTGGTGGCGTTAAAATTAATCCGCAAATGATGAAATTACGTCAAGGTGTAGATATTTTGGTAGCTACGCCTGGTCGTTTACTGGATTTATTTAATCAAAATGCCGTTAAGTTTTCACAAATAGAAATATTGGTATTAGATGAAGCCGACAGAATGTTAGATATGGGCTTTATCCGCGATATTAAGAAAATAATTGCTCTGTTACCTAAGCAGCGCCAAAACCTCCTATTTTCTGCAACATTTTCCGCAGAAATACGTGCATTAGCGAAAGGTTTGGTCCATCAACCAGTGGAAATTTCTGTGAATCCAGAAAACTCCACCGCTAAAACGGTTGAGCAAGTTGTTATTCCAACAGATAAAAAGAAAAAACCAAAATTGTTAAGTTATTTGATCAAAGAAAATAACTGGCAGCAAGTATTAGTGTTTACTCGTACAAAGCACGGAGCCAACAAACTAACTCGTGATCTAGAAAGCCAAGGAATCAATGCTGCCGCTATCCATGGCAATAAAAGTCAGGGCGCTAGAACAAAAGCATTAGCTAATTTTAAATCAGGTGATGTGAGAGTGTTGGTTGCAACGGATATTGCCGCACGAGGTTTAGATATTGATCAATTACCGCAAGTCGTTAATTTTGAATTACCGAGTGTAGCTGAAGATTACGTGCATCGAATCGGTAGAACTGGCCGAGCGGGAGCTACAGGTCATGCAATTTCATTGGTAAGTGCTGATGAGCACAAACAATTGCAAGATATAGAATATGTTATTCAGCAGCATTTAGTGCGAAAAGAAGAACCTGGTTTTCTTCCAGAGAATGAACTGCCAGCGTCACGTGAAATAAGAAAGTTAAAGGCTAAAAAACCTAAAAAGCCGAAAAAAGATAAACCAGAATTTGCAGAGCAATCGAGCAAAACTGAGCATAAAGATGGTCAACGTTCAGCTGACAATGCACGTGGTCACAAGCCTAAAAGTAAAAACCCTCGTCATCAATCGACAGGAAAAAACAATAAACCAGCTAATCAGTCGTCTTCAAAAAAACAGCCGCGTAAACCTCAAGCAGATCAAAATAAAGGCATAAGCCAAAAAGCGGCGATAGATCCTTATGCAGCAACGCGTTAAATTTAACGTTTTTGAGCGAGCCATTTATCTAAATTATTAGCAAACGTCTGTCGATCACTTTGGCTTAGCGGTGCAGCACCACCTGATTCTATGCCGCTAGAGCGCAATGTATCCATAAAATCTCGCATATTTAATCGTTGCTTGATATTGCTTGTCGTATAAAGCTCGCCGCGAGGGTTTAATGCGATACAGCCTTTTTCTATCACTTCTGCCGCGAGCGGAATATCGCCAGTAATCACTAAATCATTAGGGTTACTGCGTTTGACTATTTCGTTATCAGCCACATCAAAGCCTGAACTCACATGAACAAATTTTAAATATTTCGAGGGTGGAATACGCATGCTGTGATTAGCAACAAAGGTTGTTAACGTTTGAGTTCGCTCTGCTGCGCGAAAAATAATTTCTTTAATCACTACCGGACACGCGTCGGCATCTACCCAAATATTCATAATATGATTCTTGTATAAAATGTATTTTTTAAAATCTGCTCTTTAAAATCAAGTCGCAAAAGTAAGCCTTGGTTTCGCGTCTTTTGCAGAATCAATTTGTGGTGTACACATTAACAAACGAGACGACTCAAGCTGATGTTGCTCAACCATTTCTTTTTTGAAAGTTTTAAATCGTTTAATCGATAATTCAGTTAATTGGTCAATATCACTTTCTGTTGTGACTTTACTTCCCAATGCTGAACCAATATCAGCTGGTGTTGAAACGGGGCAAATCGTCACTTGTGTTTCTGGTTTATCTTTCATTAGCAAGGCAAATTGTTGAAGAAATTCTTGCTGTTGTTCATTAAAAGTAAATTGATTTACTGGATATTCTAAGTCGTTAAAACGTACCTTAAGCAACATCTCTCCTGCGGTCATGGCAATACTGACAACATTGGCATAAGGGACAAACGTAGTCATTAAATAATCTTTTGCTGCGCTCATGGTGGCTTGTTTTACTAATAAAGTAATAAAACCACTAATGCCAAAAGATGGATCATCCGTACTGCCTGTTAAAGGAATATTTAACTCAACATTGCCTTGGCTGTCTTTTAACATACCAAGCGCGATTGCAAATGGGATCGCGGTTTTATCTTTTAATGAATCTACATCATGATCATCTACAGCTGTAAAATCTAAACCTCTTAATAAAATGTTTTTTTCTCCAGTGATTTTTTTACCTGATAATTGAACATCTATAGCAACATTCAATTGACCACTTTTTATTTCATAGTTCAATGAATCTTTAATATAAGCGGAAACCTCTTGTAAACTCACTTCGGTAATACCACCTTCCACAGCATAATATGGCTCAGGTAGAAATGGTTTTGCTATGCCGTCGATAGTGATTTTTGAATATTCATTGCTTTTGCCTCGAATGGTTAGTTTACTTTCTAACTCAGGAACATGAGTATCTAGTGGGCCAAAATGAAATTCACTTAATATAAAATCGCGTTCATATACAGGTTTAACACTTAAATCGTTAAAATGAATTTTACTGTCATTGAGCAGGGCAAAGCTGCCAAGCTTGAGATGAAAGTTTGTTTGCGGTTGAGTGTTTTTCGCATCAATTTCAGTGGGTGATTGTTCAATATTTTCTTCCGCTTTTACTACTTCTGCTTCAGCCTCTGAGCTTGTTGATGTTGCGCTGAGTTCGTTATTTGCTTTTAGACTGTTGATAGCCTTCAGGTTGGCTAATACTTTGTTTTTATCAATTTCGGCATGAACCATTAATTCTGACAAAGTGATTGTTTCGATTTCTGCGGCAGTTGCAGACACCGTCACGTTATTTATTGCCAGTTGGTTAAACTGAGTTAAAGCGGGAAGTTCACTTGAATGGTCACGTGAAATTTTTACATCGTCTACCGTCAGATGTTCAAACGATAATTGCGGCGCAAAATTTGGTGATGAAATGGTAAATGCTTCATTGATTATCTGCCTTATTGAGGCGATCACATAATGAGCATGTTGCTGATTTTTTACCGATAAATTACTTACCGATAAATCACCTGAACCCTCAATAGATAAAGGTTTGTCTTCGGATAAAATAATGTTTAATTCTGACAAGTTAACGGCTTGGTTGTCGATAGCAATTAGTTGTTTTTGATTCATAAATGACAAGCCATCAACGGCTAAGGCAGTCTCTGTTAACGCAAGTTCAGTATTATCGGTTGATAGGCTTAATTGCGCTGTGCTTGATAAATTTGCTGTGCCTAATAGATTTTCTATCTCTGCAGGTAACCAAGGTTGAAAGCTTGATAAATCAGCATTAATTAAAGCGAATTCACTGTTAATCATGCCTAGGTTTTTCTGTAGATTGGCATCGGCTTTCAGTGTTATTTGTGCATTAAGAATATTCACATCTGTGAGTAAATGTGCCTGCTGATGAGTACTGTCAGCGGATAAATTCGTGACATTAATCGTTGTTAGAATGATTGGGATCGGCTGTTTATTTAGGGTGAGCTCAATACGACTATTGGTTAATGACAACTCTGACATCACTAATTGATAGTCTGGCGCAGCATTACTGCTATTTTTATCGCTATTTTTTTCGGTAACTTTATCGGTATTATTTTCAGAATGAGTTTGTGCAGCAGCTTCTGGGTTAGATGATGCCTCGGGCGTATTATTTTTCGAGGTGTCTATTTCAATACCCGCAACATTGATTTTTTCATCATTAATATCAACTTTGGCAAATAGCCCGTCTATTGCAAACTTACTTATATCGAGCTGCTTAAATAATAGTTTTATGATGCTGGTTTCTAGCGTTAGCTTTTCAATAGCAAAAACGGTTTTATTGTTTTTACTAAGCTGTAAATCATCAATGGTGACTTGAGTAATAAATGGATTATAACGAATACTACTTTGTTCATTGAGCGTTAATTGATAAGTATTTAACTGCTGCTGAATAAAATAATGGCTAAGGTAAGGTGACATTATCCAGATAAGAAAAAATAAGCAGAAAATCGCCATAATAATGTATTTAAAAAATTGCAGAGAAAGCCTTTTCACGCGGTGATCCTGTATTGACTCAAAGTTGGGCCGCGCTATTTTAACCAATAATAATCGGTGTTTATATGAGAATAATGATGAAATGAAATTTATTTAGATATTTTGCACTAAGATAGCGCATAATTAATATCTCAGCAGTGAATTAAGCGTATTGAGTTTTCAATTATTCTTATATTTACTGTTCTACAGCTTGATTTTCAAATGAGAGCCGTATGTGGAACATAAAATACTATACCTTTGCTTTATGCCTTTATTGAAGAGAATATAACCATGAGTAAGCCTCAAAGAGATATCACCTTAAGATTTTTAGCTGAGCCACAAGATGTAAATTTTGGTGGCAAGGTGCACGGTGGTGCAGTGATGAAATGGATAGATTTGGCGGCTTATGCTTGCGCAGCGGGTTGGAGTGGTCGTTATTGTGTTACTGCGTATGCAGGGGGAATTAAATTTGTTGCCCCAATTCATGTCGGTAGTTTGGTGGAAGTGGAAGCTAAGGTTATTTATACGGGTAATTCATCTATGCATATCGCCCTAGAGGTGAATGCCTGTGACCCTAAATCTCTTAATCGCCGCAAAACGACTCATTGTATTGTCATTATGGTAGCGGTTGATGAAACAGGACAAAAAATTTCGATTCCTGAATGGATCCCAGAAACAGAAGAAGATAAAAAACAACATGATACAGCGGTACGTTTAATGGGAATGAGAAAACAAATCGGTGAAGAAATGCAGATCTTTTCAAGCTAAGGACAAAGAATGAGTCAAATATTAACAGCCGCACAGCTTAAAGAGCTCAGTCAGAAGAATGATGAACAAAGAGCTGATTACTTTATCGAGCATGTCAGTAAACATCACCAAATTTGGATATTAATGGATGAACATGGTTGTGTCATGCTAAATACTGATGACGAAGATTGTGTGCCTGTTTGGCCGCATGAAGAGTTAGCATTATTGTGGGCGACTAACGAATGGCAGCATTGCAAAGCTGAGTCAATTTCATTGAACAAATGGTTCAGTCGTTGGACCATGGGGCTTACAGATGACGAACTGGCAATTGTTGTTTTTCCTAATGAAACGGAACAAGGGATAGTGTTTGACCCAACAGAGCTGGAAGTACAGTTAAAAAAATCACAGAAAAAGCATAGTCGAGTTTAGGGTCTGTTGACCTTTCATTTTAACTCTCTGTTGCCTTGAAAAAGATGGCAATCGAGGCGCTAAATATAATGTTTGGTTGTTCCAAATGCATATTTAGCAACAAAGAATGACGCTTTTTCAAGGCAACCCGAAGGGCTATGGCTAATTTTCAACCTAACATCGTTGAAAATCGTTTAAGTAGAATGACTACATCACACTCTTTTCGCCTTGTTAACTTAAAAATTAGCCTATAGCAGAGACCAAAATGAAAGATCAACAGACCCTA
>DAINNQ010000149.1:0-6687 GCA_036735825.1 Alteromonadaceae bacterium
CTGTAAAAAGAATTGCGCGAGAATTAATACATCTTCATCTCTGTCTCTTAAAGGAGGAATATTTAGGGTAATTTCACTGACGCGATAAAAGAGATCTTCCCTAAAGGTTTTATTTGCTACCATTTCTTCAAGATTTTGGTTTGTAGCACAAACAACACGCACATCAACATCTATTTCTTGTCGACCTCCCAAACGTTCTATTTTTTTCTCTTGTAGAAAACGTAATAGTTTGGCTTGCAGGTTAAATGGCATATCACCGATTTCATCAAGGAATAAAGTGCCTCCTTCAGCGCATTCAATTTTTCCTTTTGTTGTGCGAACAGCCCCAGTAAACGCCCCTTTTTCAAAACCAAACAATTCACTTTCAAGCAATGTTTCAGGAATAGATGCACAGTTTATTGCGATAAATGGCTTTTTACTGCGATCACTGGCGATATGAACTGCATTAGCAGTAACCTCTTTACCTGTACCGCTTTCACCTAATAAAAGCGCTGTAATTTGTGTTGGCGCAATACGTTTTACCATAGTTCGTAAACGCTCTATTGCCTCGCTATTGCCAATAATGCCGATATCATTTCCGCCCACTGAGCGCATTAAGCGATTTTCTTCCTCAATAGAAGCTACGCTAAATGCCCTAGCAATAATGATGTTAATCACTTCTGGCTCTATGGGTTTCTGATAAAAATCATACGCCCCGAGAGAAATAGCCTTTAAAGCATTTTCTCTGTCGTCATTTCCTGTGATGACAATCACTTTTGTATGAGGAGCAATTTTTAATATTTCTTCTAAAGCGGCAAGCCCCTCTGAAGCATTAGCTGCATCAGGTGGTAAACCTAAGTCTAAAGTAACGACTTTAGGCTCGTGACGACGAACAGCAGCTATAGCACTTTCTCTATCATCTGCTAATACGGATTCATAGTCTGATAAACTCCACTTTAACTGTTTTTGGATGCCTTTATCGTCATCAACAATCAACAATTTTTCCATGCTGACTTAATCCTTCATTATTATCATTAATTTTCATAAATAGGGTTGATAGGTAAACGAATGTTAAATGTTGTTCCTTCCCCTTCAGTGCTTTTTACGTGAATACTACCAGCATTATTTTCTATAAATTGCTTCGCTTCATATACGCCAATCCCCATACCAGCATTGCCTTTAGTGGTATCAAAAGGTTTGAATAATCGATGTTTAATAAAATCTGCCGACATACCCGAACCATTATCAGCAATGCTGATTTCTATCGTATCAGCTAATGCTTTGACAATCACCTTAACCCAACCATTATCAGGTGTTGCTTCTTGCGCATTTTGAATTAAATGATTGAGGATCGAATGTAAGGTATCAGCATCAATAAACATGGAACATTTATCTAAATGAGTGATTTCGACCCGAGGCTGAATGACATTGCGTTGTTTAACCACTTGTTCAACGATCGAAGCAACATTGACGTCTTTACTTCTCGATTGTACGACTTGTTTATTGCGCAATTGTGATAGCACTTTAGTCAAGCGTTCGGTTGCTGACTCAACCGTTTCAAAAACGTCATCCACAAACTCTGGGTTGTCACGATGTTTTTCTGCATTAGTGGTGATTAACGCTAGCTGAGCCTGTACGTTTTTTAAATCATGTACCAAAAATGCCGACATTCTATTAAAAGCATCAAATTGTTTTGCTTCTGCTAATTCATCATTAGCTTCATGTAAGGAAATAAAATTACCTAATTGTTTCGAAACTGCAAAAAGTAAATCTCGATCTTCCCAATTTAGTTGTTTTAAATCATCAATATGACCTAATACAAATAAACCATAAAATGCTTTACCAATAAAAAGCGGCACAATAATACGCACATTGAAACTTCGGCATAAATCAATGTCTATCGTTAATTCAGGGTACATATTAGGTTTTAATTCATATTCATCAACGTCAATTATCCACCCTTTTTTCTGACAAAACTTACTAAACAAAGTGAGTTGTAAATCAAAAGATTCAGTAATGTCTATTCCATAACTATACTTAGTTTCAAAGTTCATTTCTGTGCGCTTTTTAATGATCCCACCAGCGTGAGCATTAAGTTTCGACATCATGATACTGGTAGCCATTTGATAATAATTTTCAACACTGGTTGTTTCAATTTTTTCGATTAAATTTAACCATTCATCGCGATATTCATAGCGGTTAGCGAAAAAATTCTTAGCAATAAATACCTTTAATTTTCTTCGCAAAGATTCCGTGATCAGTAGCGCGACTAAAACAATACCGCTTAGCATTAAAAAGCCAATGCTGACTATGCTTCCCCATTCCCCGCCAATAAAATTAATGATGTAACCCGCAAATGCCATCACTAATAAATAAACACCCGCCATCATTAAAATTGAACTATAAAAAACCACCTGCCTAGAGACAAAAATTCGCACCGAACCATTTTTGATCCGACGTGTGCTGATCAACAATAAAGGCACAACGATCAGGCTAATAAACCCTCTGCTGTACCAATAATCAAAATCGATACTGCCGAGCATAGTTGCTTGTGCATATAGAACAAAATCAAAAATTGACACACTCGCCAGAGCTATCACCAATGGCCAAATAGCCCAACGAATATGGTCATCGGCACTACGATAAAGCTGTTCTATTAATACTAAGCTCCAAAGATTTAATACGATAAACAATAAAAATAAATACTCGTATGAGTAATTTAGAAAATATGACGCTAACCAACAGGCCAGCATCAATGCGGTCCAAATGCTAGCATATTGCCTAATATGAAAGTTTGAGAATATTCGCCGAATGGAAGTGAGCTCAGTATTACATATCAGCAACATAATTGACCAACAAGCGATTTTTATCCCGTCAGCTAACATTACCCATTGCAAACTAAAGGCGAATTTGATTTGTAAGAATGACAACCCACTTGCAAGAGAAGTTGTTAACGCGCAAATGATTGTCCATTGAGCTAATAATGATTTATTACGTGCAGCAAAAATTAATAAGGTAAAAACCAGATAGGCGATAAAACTAAGGGCAAAGCCAATGAGTCCAATAAATTCCATAAGTCTGTAAACTTCTTAATGAGTTTTTGTACGAGAAAATAATTCCGTTAATATCGGCACCAGAATAAAACTTGCTAATGCAGACACGCAAAGCCCTGAAATAATCACCACGCCTAATGGCTGCCATAAGCCTCCACCATAAAGTGTTAATGGTAATAAACCGCCTATGGTGGTAAGCGTAGTTAATAATATTGGCGTGAAGCGGGTTACACTCGCCTCTAAAATAGCTTGTCGCATATTATGACTTTCTAAATAATTCCGATTAGTCGTATCAATTAAAATGATCGCGTTATTGACAACAATACCAAATAAACTAATTAAGCCAATAAACGCCATCATTGAAAAAGACAAACCAAAGATGTACAAACCAATCACTGAGCCTGCAATTGCAAAAGGTATGGAAGTAAAAATAACTAATGGCTGCATAAATGACTTAAACTGTAAAACGAGCACAGCGAATATGCCAACCGCAGTGATGATCATAATTTGCGATAAACCAGCAAAAGACTCTTGGCGAGATTCTTCTTCACCGCCTAAGTTGTAATACATGCCATCAGGAAATGCATAACTGTTTAAATAACTAACAATTTCTTGAGTTAAATTAGTGACTGAATAACCACTATCTGCTGCAGCTGATACTTTTGCCATGCGCTGTTTTTGAAAATGAAAAAACTCACTGTGCCCTTTTACCATTTTTAAAGTAGCTATTTGACTTAATGGGATTTTCTTTCCTTGATTATTCGCAATAAATAACTGACTGAACGTATCAATGGTGCTGTTGTGGTTTCTCACAATAATGGGATAGTTTTCACCATTAACATCACTAAAGTTACCAACAAAATTACCTGATAATATCGTTTGTAAATTAGTATCTAATTGATGAATATCAATCCCTGCTAAACCTGCTTTCTCGTAATCAACATCAATCAATAGCTCGCTATTCGCTAACCCTATTGGGTTTTCGATATTGATCACGCCTTTTATTGTGGTCATATGTTTTGCTAAATCATCAGCAACACGCTCTAGATCATCTAAAGAATCACTGATCAATCGCACGGTAATCGGCTGATCTGTCACTGGGCCTTGAGTAAACTCTTTGACGGTGATATTCGCTTGATGCCATTGACTAAGTTCAGAACGTAGCTGGGTCACTAATGCGGTCATCTCTTGTTCATCGAATGCTTTCATGGTGACTAAAAGTTGACCAAAATTTGCCACGCCGCGTTTTGGAATTTCATTATAATAAATACGAGGATTTGAATTACCCACATTCAACGCTATTTCATCAATCAGAGGATAATGCTTTAATGACTTAGCAATCTCTTGCATAACTTTGTTTGTGTAATCTAATGACGAATTATTAGGCGCTTGAACATCAATGAGAATCATCGGTTTTTCCGCTTTTGGAAATAAGCTCAAACCCACTTTTGAGAATAAAGAGAACATAAAAATTAATGCCGCTATGGCACAAACTAAAACCACAGCTTTGTATTTCAAAACTTGATTTAATATGCCTACATAACGACTCGCAGCAAATTGATTAACAAAATGTTGTAGCGTTTTTATTTTACTCGCTTTACGCGTGAAAAGTTTACTCGCCAATAAAGGAGTAAACGCCAACGCTAATAAAAGTGACGCAAACAAAACCAATACCACGGTTACTGGCATTGAACGAATAAAATCGCCCGTATCACTATTGAGCATCAACATAGGCAAAAAAGCCAGCATAGTGGTAATTGTACCGCTAGTCACAGCCCAACCCACTTTACTTGTACCTGAAGCTGCAGCTTCTTTTAAACTCGCAAATTTAGACTTTTCACGATGAATTGATTCTGTGACCACAATCGCGTTATCAACCAGTAAACCTAGCGCAATAATGAGCCCAACTATCGACATTTGCTGCAAGCCAAAGCCGGCAAAGTCTAACCAGCCCATAGCGATCAAAAATGACAATGGTATAACTGCAATCACAACTAAGGCTTCACGCAGCCCTAAAAACAATAATGACATGACACCGACTAAGATTAACCCCTGCCAGAGATTTTCAAAAAAACCATCAACCCGCGTAGAAACACTTTGAGCTTGTTCAAATAAAACATCTAACTTAACGTGCTCAGGAAGTTGTTGCCGAAAACGGTTTGTCACGTCATTAACTTTTTCGGTGAGTTCAAAAATATTGGTGTCTTTTCGTTGCTCAACAGTAATAAAAATAACAGGATTATCATTAAAATATGCGAGATATGAAGGCTTATTCGACGAAAAATCAATAGATGCAACATCTTTCAATTTAAGTACTACATCATTATTCGCAAAAATGACTGTTTCTGCTAATTGCGTTAAGTCTTGAAAATTGCCGCTGGCTTTAACATTAAAACGCCTTGAGCTAGCGTCAATAAATCCTGGGGTAATATTTACTGCTCGACCTTGCAATACTTGATTAACATGAGTAATTGACAAACCATAATGTTGGAGTAAATCTAAATTTAGTTCTATCGCGACAATTTGTTGAGGATAGCCCCACACATCCGCTTTTTTTACATCACTAATCGCCTCTAACCGTTTTTCAAGGTTTTTAGCGTAAAACTCCATTGTTTTATAATCTGTCGGTTCACTCCACAAAGCAAGTTGCACAACAGCAACACTCGTCGGTGTTGCTTTTAAAATCAGAACATCTTGAACGCCAGCAGGTAAACTTGGTCTTATTGTAGCTACAGCTTGCTTAATTTCGTTAAAAGCTATTTGTGGATCACTACCATATAAAAACTTAATTTCCGTTCTTGCACCATCATTTCTTACCTGAGTTTCTATCCTTTTAATTCCTTCAATTTCTGATAATTCATCTTCTAAAGGTTTAATGACTAAGGTTTCAACATCATGGGGTGATGCGCCCGGATAAATGACTTCTACTAAAGTGATAGGGATATCAAACTGTGGATCTTCAGATCTTGGCATAGTGAAATAAGACACTATACCTACTAACACCATGAGAATGACAATAGTTAAGGTAAACTGAGAATTATTTATTGCAGAACGAGCTAACTGCATAGCTAGTGCTCACCAACATCAAGTTGTTGCCAACCTTGAGTAACAACACTGAGTGTTTCATCTTGATTTGAGGCACGAAGGTAAATAAATTGGCTCTCAATATTTAACACTTCAAACGCCTGACGCTCAAACTTATCTTCTGCTTTTTTAGTGACGAGAATTGCTAAGCCATTTTTGTCTATCTCTACCAAGGCATTTAAAGGAATTGCGTAAACCAAATGTTCAGTTGAAATTGAAAAAACAACCTGTGCTAATTGCCCAGCAAAAACCCCTTGACCCGCTTTTACCTCTTCAAGCAATATCTCGATTAAGAAAAACTGCCCTTCGATACTATTTTTAACCGGAACTTTAGTGACAACTCCCTTAACCATACCAATATTGGGGAGCTGAACTTGAACAACTTGTCCTTGTTTGACAAAACCAATTTCGGTGTCAGTTAATCTCACTTTAACAATAAGGTTTTTATCAATAGCAGCAACTTCTAGCACTTCTTTACCTGGTGATTGAAACTCGGCTAAATCAGTTGAACGCGTTAAAACTACGCCTTCAAAAGGCGCATGTATTTCGGCTTTATCTAAATTATAATAGG
>DAINNQ010000150.1:0-4006 GCA_036735825.1 Alteromonadaceae bacterium
GTTTTCATCAAGGCACACTAAATAAAATTGCTGCTCTTGATTGTCATACACTAACGCTTGATCATAAACCGCCATTGCCATTTCTGGAATATCAATATCACGCTCGGCAATATGGGATAAGGTTTCGATTCGTCTACCTAAATCATAGGAGCAATACCCGAGAGCGCCTGTTAAAAAAGGCAGGTGATGCGGCACTATGTTAATGGCACTGAAAAAATCTTTTTGTACTTTTTTAAGGAGCAAAAAAGGGTCTTGGTTACTGTTATCTGTGCGAATAAGCTGATGCTGATTATCAAAATAGTTTATTTGCGTATTATTGCCTGTGGTCACTATGCTAATTTTGGGCTGCCATACTAAAATGTCATAACGGCTATCAATATGCTCACTGTTACATGAGTCTAACCACATAGCCCAAGGTTGATGTGCAAAGAGGCTAAAAACATCACGGGGTAAAACCTTATGACTAAAGTTGAACGGTTTAGCTTGAATAAATGGTTTAATATTAGCGGACAAAATTGCTACCTGATCATTGCTTACTAATTACATTCACTCATGCAATATAGTGGCGAGCTAGTTATAAGCAGGGTATCATATCGGCAAAAATTTAACTTTCAACATTTTCACTCGCGGATGTTGAAAAGAGTCACTGAAAAAGAATAAAGGGCGATCATGACTATCATTAAACAACAAGATTTAATCGACAGTGTTGCGGATGCATTGCAATACATTTCTTATTATCATCCATTGGATTTTATTCAAGCGTTAGAAAAGGCTTATCACAAAGAAGAAAGCCAAGCGGCTAAAGACGCCATTGCACAAATTCTAATTAATTCACGTATGTCAGCTCATGGTAAACGACCTATTTGTCAAGACACAGGTATAGTGACTTGTTTTGTAAAAGTGGGTATGGCTGTGCAATGGGACAAAACGGACATGACGGTACAAGAAATGGTTGATGAAGGGACTCGTCGTGCTTATTTGAATCCTGATAACCCTTTACGTGCATCGATTGTTAAAGACCCCGCAGGCGCACGCATTAATACGAAAGATAATACCCCAGCAGTTGTTCACATTGACATGGTTGCGGGTAATGAAATTGAAGTGATGATTGCTGCCAAAGGTGGCGGTAGCGAAAACAAATCGAAAATGGTGATGCTTAATCCAAGTGACTCAATTGCAGATTGGGTGGTAAAAACCTTACCCACGATGGGAGCAGGCTGGTGTCCTCCTGGAATGCTAGGTATAGGCATTGGTGGTACGGCTGAAAAAGCCGGAGTTTTAGCGAAAGAGAGTTTAATGGATCCAGTTAATATTCAGGATCTTATCGATAAAGGTGCTGAAACGGCTGAAGAAAAATTACGCTTAGAAATTTATGAGCGTGTCAATAAGCTTGGTATTGGCGCTCAAGGTTTAGGTGGTTTAACGACTGTTGTTGACATTAAAATCAATTCAATGCCAACACATGCTGCATCAAAACCAGTGGTAATGATCCCAAATTGTGCGGCAACTCGTCATGTCCATTTTCATCTTGATGGTTCAGGACCTGCTGATTTAACGCCACCGAAATTAGAAGATTGGCCAGAAATTACGTGGGAAGTTGGCGAAAATGTTCGTCGTGTTAATGTTGACGGCTTAACCAAAGCGGATATTAGTGAATGGAAAACCGGTGAAACAGTATTATTGTCAGGTACTATTTTAACGGGTCGTGATGCCGCTCATAAACGCATTCAAGAAATGTTAGCCAATGGTGAAAAACTTCCAGTAGATTTTACTGATAAGTTTATTTATTACGTTGGCCCTGTTGATGCTATTGGCGACGAAGCAGTAGGCCCAGCAGGCCCTACAACGGCAACACGTATGGATAAATTCACTGATATGATGCTAAATGATACTGGTTTATTAGGCTCCATCGGTAAAGCAGAACGTGGCGCAGCAACTGTTGAAAGTATCAAACAACACAAATCAGTTTATTTAATGGCTGTCGGTGGCGCGGCATATCTAGTGTCAAAAGCCATTAAAAAAGCGAAAGTGGTTGCGTTTGAAGATTTAGGTATGGAAGCTATTTATGAATTTGAAGTGGAAGATATGCCCGTTACTGTTGCAGTAGATAGCACAGGTGAGTCAGCACATGTGACTGGCCCAGCAATTTGGCAAGCCAAAATTGAAATTCTTAATAGCAAGTTATCAAAATAATAGTTGTTTGATACTTTTAAATTTAAATCAAACAATTAATCAATCAAGCGCCTGAAATGGGCGCTTTTTTATTTTAATTTTTTAGCAATTCCCCCGCTGATTTGCCATTTTACGTCTACACTCAAATAAACTAAATTGATAAGCGTGCTGAGTTGAGTTTGGCTTGAATTAAGGATGGGGTTAAATGGAGAAAGTGTTAAGAAAAGTCACCATCATTTTTTATAGTGATATTTCGTTGGAATTAATGCATGAAGTAAAATGTTGCCCACAAAACGACAATGGTCGAGTGATCATTCCTGAAGATTTTAAGCAAGATAAATCAATAATTGCTGTTTGTGATGGTGAGGTAAATATTCTGAATAAAATAGGAGATAGGGTTCACATGGATGATATTATGGAAAGTTAAAAGCAATACTCCTTTTATCAACTCTTAGCCTAAAGAAGCCTAAAGACTTCACTCAAATAATATTTTCGCAAATAAAGAGTTAACCTCAGACAAAATATATGCTCTAATAACTGGTAATAAATACAGTGTTTTCAGTTGTCGATTTGGAGCTCATTTGTGGAAAACGTGATAAACAGTGTCCAGTCTTTGAGTCATTTATCCCTTTTAGAATTAGTCTTTGTACTTTTATCCTTTGTCATTGTCATGGCTATCTTCTTCTTTTTACTGCTTTATAAAAAAATACAATATTTAACCGCTCAGCTGAATGTTCAGCTGAGTTCTGATATTAATAATGCCGATGTTGTACTCAATAAACTTGAATTTATTCAATCACTTTCAGATAAATATCATCATCAATTACAGCAAAATTTGTCATTTAATCAACAGCAAAACATCGCGCAAAACCATGATATTAAGCATGTGATTGAGCAACAAATATCAGAGTTGAAAATTAAATTTCTTCACCAGCAAAGTGAATTTGCAGAAAAACAGTTAACCGTTTTACATCAGTTTCAACATCAGTTTAATCAAAATCAACTCAACGCCATTGACCAATTAGTTGATCATTTAAATAAAGCCAGTACGATCACTCGTGACGAACAAAGAAAATCACTACTCGCTTCGAGTGAGCAAATGGCTGAGAAAATCAAAGATCTCACCGCGTCAACAGATACCCGATTAAAAGAAATCAGTGAGCAAGTGGAAAAACGTTTAGCTGACGGCTTTGAAAAAACCACTAAAACATTTAATGATATTTTACAACGGCTTGCGCTAATTGATGATGCGCAGAAAAAAATTACTGAACTGTCAACTAATGTTGTGAGCTTGCAAGAAGTACTCGCTGATAAGCGTTCTCGCGGAGCTTTTGGAGAGGTGCAATTAAATTCTTTGATCCGTAATGTCTTGCCCGAAGCACATTTTTCACTGCAACATACTTTATCAAATGGTAAAATAGCGGACTGCGTGTTGTTTTTACCTAAACCAACAGGCACTGTGGTGATCGATGCTAAATTTCCACTAGAAAGTTATCGAAAAATGACTGATGTTTCTTTAGGCGAGCTTGAGCGTAAGGCGGCAGAAAAACAATTTAAAGTGGATATTAAAAAGCACATAACCGACATTAGTGAAAAATATTTAATTGAAAATGAAACCGCCGATGGTGCGATCATGTTTTTACCAGCAGAAGCTATTTTCGCTGAAATTCATGGTCATTATGCTGATTTGGTTGAGTTTGCCAATAAACGCAGAGTTTGGTTAACCTCGCCGACAACGTTGATGGCGATATTAACCACAGCAAGAGCTGTGCTTAAAGATGAAGCGACGCGTGAGCAAGTGCATATTATTCAAGCGCATTTGTCTGAATTAGCG
>DAINNQ010000150.1:4022-6651 GCA_036735825.1 Alteromonadaceae bacterium
TACGATTTAACAATTTGGCTAAACATATCGATCAAGCCGCTGGTGATGTTAAACAAATTCACACTTCGGCGGATAAAATTTCTTCACGTTTCGATAAAATAGAAAAAGTCGAATTAACGAATAGTAAAGCAAAAACTAAAACCGCATTAACGACTCATGAAGAAATTGAAGACGTATTAGCCATTCATAATAAATAGAATAAAATAAGCATTTGGGGCTGCCGTTTGATGCGCAAATTATCAGGATTAAAAACCACACTCTGGACATGTTTGGCCGTTGTTTTTGTCATTGTGTTTTTGAATCATTTCCAAGCACATTGGCAAATGAAACTGCCGTTATTAAGCCAAATCATTTATGGCTTGTTTGCTTTTGCACTTTTATTTTCAATTCAATTTAATCGCAGTCGAATTACCTTACTTATCGGGTTAATGCTGGCGTACCACTTGATAATTATAAATATTGTTGCAGGTAAAGCCTGGCTTGTCGCACATCACCAATGGGCATATGTTGCCTCATTATTCACTTTTGCATGGTTAACCATGATTAAAGATAGGGGGCTGCTCTCTGTTCACGGCATTATTCGTTGTCTCGGTTTCGGCTTATGTGTGTTATTGGCTAAGCTTTGGTTAATGCTGATGGCTTGGTTGAGTGTTTACAATGCCCAAAAGGGACTCATTCCTTTTGAAATATCTGCTTATTCTCTTGCAATACCGCTTTATGGTGTCGCTAGCTTTGTTTTATATAAAAGTTTACGGGCACCGAATTTATTCATTGCTTCTTTGTTTACTTCTTTGGTGTTTATCACTTTGCTGTATCAAAAGCAGATGGAGTTTGAGTTAGTGGCACTCATGTGTGTTGTCAGCTTGCAGTATATTGTCGTTGTAGTGATTGATTCCTACTTTCTCGCTTATCGAGATGAGTTAACCAGTTTGCCGTCTCGCCGAGCATTAAATCAATATGCGCTTTCGCTAGGGCGTCGTTATTGTGTTGCTATGATAGATATCGACCATTTTAAAAAATTTAATGATACTTACGGACATGATATTGGCGATCAAGTCTTAAAACTCGTTGCCGCAAAATTAGCTAAGATCAGCAAAGGTGGACGAGTATTTCGTTATGGTGGAGAAGAATTTACGGCCATTTTTCCAAGCAAAACAGCTGAAAATGCCTTTGATGAACTAGAGCGATTAAGAGGTTTAGTCGCCGATTATAAAATTGTTATTCGTCACCCCGTAAGAAAAGATAAAAAAGCGCGTCAAAAACAGCAGGCCAATGATCTGAAAACGGTTAGTGTGACTATTTCTATTGGTGTGGCTTCTCGGGAAGCTAAGCAAAGCTTTGAACAAACAATTAAACAAGCTGATTTAGCTTTGTATCGCGCCAAAAAGAATGGCCGAAATAATGTCAGTTATTGATTGTTTTTTGAAGGGGCTATGAGCTATAAGGTATTGAAAGTCAGTAGTGTTAGCTGAATGAGCATATTGATAACACTTTCGTTTATTACTCTCATATTAAAAGAAAACCTCAAGCAAATGACTTGAGGTTTTCTTTTATGGCATTCTCTGAGTTAATAAAACGTATTAACTCGAGTATTCGTTGAGGTTGTTAATTCAAAATAGCAACATTAACAAATACTACTGTTAATAAAACCGGACAAACAAAGCGTAAGTAATTTCCCCAAAGTGGCAACCATTTTCTGCCTTGTTGTAATGCGCTGTCTCTTAATTTATTGCCTCTGTGCCACAACCAACCCACGACGATAAAGTAAAACAAACAACTTAAAGGTTGCATAATCGTGGTTAAAACGCGAATAAACGCACCAAAGAGCACGTCAAAAAAGGCGATTAACAGCATACTGAAAAACAGTACGATACCTGAAACAACCCAAGTCGCACTTTTACGTGAAAAGTTTTTATCTTCCACCATATAAGACACAGGTACTTCAGTTGATGAAATCGTTGAGGTTAAGGCGGCAATTGATAACAACAAAAAGAAGCCGAACGCGACAAATTGTCCAACACTGCCCATTGATGAGAATAACTCAGGCAAGATGTGAAAAATGAGCTGTCCTTCACCAATCAATTGATTGTTTTGAAACACTTGCTGACCTGCTTCTTGAGCAACGAACAGTGCCGGAATAATCAATAAGCCAGCTAAAAAGGCAATGCCTGTGTCTAATGCTGTTATTGAGAGCACCAACTTGCCGATATCTTTATCTTTTTGCATGTATGAGCCGTAAACCATCATGCCACCAACACCAATAGACAAAGAGAAGAAGGCTTGTCCCATGGCTGAAATCACTAATTTAGGATCGGTTACTTGGCTAAAATCGGGCACTAAATATAAAGCTAAACCATTTTCAGCGCCAGGTTGTTGAAGAATATAGATAATTAAACCGATAAGCATCATCAGTAGAATAGGCATTAAGCGAGCTGACCAACGTTCGATTCCAGCATTAACACCTTGATGGATAATTGCTGCGCCTAACAGAATAAAAATAGGAGTGAACATCAAATTTCTTTCCGTACTCGATGTGGCTAACCAAAGGGAAATATCAGTGGCTCCTAATAAAGAAAAAAGTGCGGACAAGGCGTGAGATAGCATCCAACCAGCAACAATAGTGTAAAAA
>DAINNQ010000151.1:0-6627 GCA_036735825.1 Alteromonadaceae bacterium
AAGTTATCTATATATATAGACAACCAACACCGTTAATGAATAAATCTTTCCCTCAAAATCACTTATGTAATATTACCCTGCTGGGTAACTTAGTAAATAAACCTGACATTCGTTACCAAGCAAACCCTGTCATTGCTATTGCAGAACTCGTTATTGCTACCCACAGCAAATGGTTTGATAAATCGACACAACAATATAAAGAGTGGACACATTATCACACCATAAAAATGATTGGTGATGTGGTTGAGCGCAGCTTGTTGCATGCAGAAAAAGGCGATATTGTCTTAATTCAAGGATTTTTGGTTAACAGTAAAAAATCAAATAGAGAAATTATTCATGCTACCTACGCTCATCGGTATAACAAAGGCTATGTGCGTTCAATTAACCAGTTACAATGCAGCGGAAAAATAAATAGCGATATCAAACTTGTTAATACTGAGAACAAAAATCAACTACTTGAGCTACAATTAATGATTGATTTTTATGTTTATTCTTCGATTACTCAAGAATTAAGAAGTATTATTATCGAACGAACATTGCATGTTTGGGGCAATCAAGCCTCTTACTTACATGAGCATGCTAAAAAAGGCGATGAGCTTATCATTGAAGGGAAATTAAGTTATCTCAATCAAAGTACTAAACCTCAATTAATTGAAGGCCAATATGTCACTTTACAGAAAATGAGTTAACTTTAAGGATATTTTTAAAAGAAAAGGGCAGTGTCATTATCACCATGATGTATAACAAGCAAAACAAACAGTTCAAAATTCATTTTTATGTTTTTTTGCTACTGATCATCAATACTGCATGGCACGCCAACGCAACAACTAAAAATACCGCCATTATTGATATACATCCTAGCGTTAAGGTAATGAGTGAGAATACGAAAAATTTACGTTTTTCTCTGTTAGTAAAATCAACAACAAATGAAGAATACTTGGCAGGGGAAGCAAATGGCAACATATACGCGTTAAACAAAGCACCAGCTAACGATAATGCTGTTCTGCCGTCAGATAACAAGTTAGAAGAACACTTAACATCTCGTGATTTGATTAATGTTAAACAATATTATCCAACTTTACTGTCATTAACTTCTTTGACCTTGCACCCAAACTTCCATTTTAAAGAGAAACATGGTCATCTAGTTTTTTACACTGCCCACATAGAAACGACAAATCCAGATATCAAAACACCGCGCATCAATGATTCGAGTGAACAATTACCATTTGAAGCTGTATTAACAGAATGGCAAATGGCGACAACCCATGAAGATGATCTAACCGTTTTCTATGATAGCCATCGTGAGGTTTTGCGTATTCCTACGCCATCAGCAAAGGTTAATATCAGCCAGTTACTCTTCAACCCTTACGTTAAGCCTTGGCAAGAAAATTATGCATTACTACATATTGTATTAACTGCTGATCCTCTACGCCCAACGTCAGCGCTTTTTTCGGGTAGTATTTTAAAAATTAATCCTGATAAATTTGGCTTTAAAAGTTATAGCATTCCACAAAATAATCCTTTTTTAGGCAATGATAGTGTTCATGATGAAATCATTAATACCGGTTTAGGACAAATTAACAGTATAAATTGGGCTAAAGACAGCCATCACTATTTATTAACGAGCTTAATTGAGGATGATCAAAAGCTATCGTTTTATAAACTAACAGTAGGTGATGATTGGCGAGATACGGCAAAAAAGCCTGAAAATTTTTACCAATCTCAATCAGCTTTCTATAGCAATAGTGTGTTATATCGCGGAAAAGATATTACAGGAATTCGCAACCAACTGGTTTATCTTACTCAGCTTAATAATCGTTGGCAGCTATTAGCGATATCGTTCACAACCCCTTTTGAAATAAAACCATTAGCGCTATTCCCCGATGATTTATTAGCAAAAGAAGCTCAGCCTATTTTATTCATTAACCACCAAAATGAACTGACCATATTTGACAAGGGCACGCATGCTTTTTTCGCTATTTCGCCAGCAAGCTCAACAATCCGAACAAAAACCCCCTTAGTACAAGACCAAAAAACAAACTCCGAAAAAGCACAAAAGTCGACAGAAAAAATTGACGAAGAAACAAGCTCGCTTAATAAATTGGTTTATGTAGTTGTATTGTTGATTATTTTAACCGCATTTTTTTTAACGTTTGGTCATCACAACCAATTGGCTAAAATTAAAAAATTACTTCATAAACAATATGCAAAATACGAAGTCGACCCTTCACTCAAAACAATAAAACTATATAAACGACACCAAAAAGATGTCGATTTAACACTTAAACTGGAAGAAATAGAACAAAGTGAAATTTTTTTAAATGATCAGCTAATTAACACTATTAACGCCGATAAAGGACAGCATTTTTCTGCCAAACATGAAAAACACATTAACTATCATATCGATCGTGAGAAGCGTGAAAAAATGGTGACTCACAAAACACGAAAAATAGACTTAGTGTTGCAAGATAAACAACAAAAAAAATACATCATTTGTGTTTATTTACGCGAAGGAAATCAACGGCTCACCAAAGCGAAGTTTGATGAAGTTATTAACGCATTAATTGATTGGTGCTGGCTAATTTCCGCAACGATAAACCCTGACACTAAAACACGAGAAGTGCCAAAGCCTTCTGCGGTATTGAATGAGAACAAAATAACTAATGGCGCAATCATACACAACACCTCTTCTGCCTCTCACACCATGGCATCACATGCTGATTCAATTGTTGATGTTGCGCAGAAAAAAGATATTAAGCTAACCGCTGATATATCACAAAATAACATAGCTCAAAACAATCAGAACGATCTTGAAGATACCAAGTTACAACACGCCAATACTGACTCGGCAGCTATGGCTCAAAATATGAATGATATCGAATTGATTAATGCTTTAGAAAAATTAGCCAACTTAAAGAATCAAGGTTTATTAACTGATGATGAGTTCACTGAAGCAAAAGTCAAAATAATGAATAAGTTAACTTAGCTTGAACGTGTACATAACACGAGAACTAAAACGATAACCAAAACCACAGACAGAACTGAAACATGTAATGTCAGGCTTATTTGCCATATATTTTTCAAAAACATAAAAAAACGCAGACTATTCGCTGCGTTTTTTACTGCTTTTTCTGACATTAAATTGCTCTAAATTAATCTAACGTCAATAAATGTTGGATCAAGTTATTATAATCTTCAACGAAGTTTTCTTTATCTAAATCATGGGTATGAACCATGTATTTACCATTAACCACTATTGATGGCACGCTGTTTAGATCGCCACTTTTTCCTAACGTATCTTGGTTGTTTCTCATTGTTGCAACACGTTGAGCCACTTCTTCGCTTGCCATTAATTGATCAAATTTATCGCCATCTGCGCCATTTAACACGAACACATTACGTATATCTTTTTGTGAGGTGAATACGCCGCGATAAACATGAATAAATTTAAAAATTGCTGCAATTTGGCTATCAGCCATATCTAATTTTTCTGCAGTAACTAAGGCTTTAGTTAACATGTGCTGCATTTTACGAGAAGCGCCCGGTAAAAAATCAACATGATTTTTTATAAAACTAACACCCTCAGGTAAGTTTTTCTTAACCACTTCCATTAAAGGTTCAAATTGAAAGCAATGAGGGCAATAAAATGAAAAGTATTCTCTGACTTCTGGTGATTCTACCGCCATTTCTTTCACTTTAACGTAATGTTTACCTTCTTGATAATCACTCGCCAAAGCCAAAAAAGGCAACAGCATAAAAGCTAACATTCCACATAACTTCTTCATTTCATTTTCCTGTATTTTTCTAATTTCTATTAATTACGGCATTAATGACAACGGTGGCTGCTGTAGAGCTGACATTTGCTCTTTTAACATCAACACTTGCTCTTCCCAGTATCGTTGGGTATTAAACCAAGGAAAGCTATGAGGAAAAGCAGGATCTTGCCAACGCTTACATAACCATGCCATATAATTTACCACTCGCATAGTACGTAAAGATTCAATTAAGGCAAACTGTTTTGGATCGAAGTCAAAAAATTCTTCATATCCCATCAACAGCGTATCTAATTGCAACGTTTGTTGCTGACGATCACCTGATAACATCATCCATAAATCTTGAATGGCAGGTCCCATTCTACAGTCATCTAAATCGACAAAGTGCGGACCATCATCTGTCCATAATATGTTCCCTGCGTGGCAATCACCATGCAGCCTGATTAATGATGTCGGCTGGTATTGTTCGCTCGCTAAGGCGATAACCTGATCTAAAATAGTAAAAAATGATTCATGCAAATAGTGGGGAATAAAACCCGATTGCTCAATAATATTACGTGCCTGAACTAACGATTCTTCTGTGCTAAATGTTGGTCGATATTGAAAAGCTTGTTGGCTTGCTACCGCGTGAATGCGACCGACAAATCGCCCCATCCATTCAAGCTGATCTAGGTTATCAACTTCAAAAATACGGCCACCTTTGCAAGGGTAAATCGCAAAATGATAGCCTTGAAAAGTAAATAAAGATTGGCCATCAAATTTAAGCGGCGCAACCATAGGTAATTCATTGTCAGCTAATTCAAACGCAAAATCATGCTCTTCTTGAATCGCTTGTTGTGACCAACGCTGCGGACGATAAAATTTAGTGACGTACTTGGTTTTGCTTTCATCATGAAATTGATAAACACGATTTTCATAGCTGTTTAACGCTAATAAGCCACTATCAACACGCAAACCAATACTTTCAATGCCATCGAGGATCAAGTCGGGTGACAGCGAGCTAAAATCAAAAACTGACATATTTCATTTAACGTTTATTAAAAAAACGAGTCTCATGAGCTAAAGATACCTCATCATCCTCTGATACTAGCTCAACTACAAATGTTATATCTGTCATGTAACCTGATAACTCATAAGGGTCAACGGAAATACTCATAGGTAGGGTGTAAACGGAAGCCGCTTTTACCGTGACTTCTTGTTCGCCATGCCACTTAATATTGTCGATGCCATGCACAGATAAACGATAAGTATTATCGATTTGTGATTTGTTTAATATTTTTAGCGTATAAACATTTTCAATTTCGCCGTTGAAATTCTCTTTAGCAAGCTCAGTGCGATCACGAATAATATCTAAAGAAACAGGCACACGATTAACCACTTCTAAAATCAGTAAGCTAGACATCACCAACAATACTAAGGCATAACCGATGAGTTTTGAGCGGATCAAATGCACTTTTTTACCGGCTAATTCATGCTCAGTGGTATACCGAATTAAGCCTTTGTCATAATTCATGCGCTCCATAACACCATCACAAGCATCAACACATGCACCACAGTTTATGCACTCATATTGCAATCCGTTGCGAATATCTATCCCTGTAGGACACACTTGCACGCAAAGGTTACAGTCGATGCAATCGCCAAGCCCCATCTCTTTTGGATCTTGTTTTCTTGAGCGAGCCCCGCGATTTTCGCCACGTTTCGAATCATACGAAACGGTATAAGTGTCTTTATCAAACATCGCTGATTGAAAGCGCGCATATGGGCACATATGCAAACACATAATTTCTCGCATCCAGCCTGCGTTTCCGTAGGTACAAAGCGCAAAAAACCATACGTTTGCCGCAACCGCAAACGAGGCATTAAAGGTAAAGAAATCTAAAAATACTTCATGAATTGGCACAAAGTAACCAACAAAGGTTAGTGAAGTTAATAATGCAAAAAACAACCAACAGCTGTGTTTTAACGTTTTTCGCCAAAATTTATTCGCATCTAATTTTTGACTGTCTAACTTTTTGCGTTGATTGGCACTCCCTTCAATTTTTTCTTCAAACCAAATAAAAATAAACGTCCAAACCGTCTGCGGACATAAATAGCCACACCAAACTCGCCCTAAAAATGTTGTCACAAAAAACAGTAAAAACGCACTGATAATAAACAACCAAGCCAAAAGGGTGAGATCTTGAGGCCATAACGTTAGCCCCCAAAGTGTGAATCTTTGCTCTGCAATATCAAATAAAATTGCTTGATGGCCGTTGTATTGTAGCCAAGGTAAAACGGCGAATAAGGCAAGAAAGAAAAAATTCATTTTTCGACGTAATTTTTGAAAAAAACCAGTAACCTTACGCACATAAATTTGATCGCGAGGCTGGTATTGTTCCACTCGGTTTGGCTTGTGGATCTTGATGTTTTTTACGGGAATGGAGACTCTTTGTTGATTACTTTCTTTTTCTGAATTCACGATAAATCCTAACCAATAAATTCCGCAGTGTGATGATTTAATACCAACAAGAAAATAACGCAAAACCTGCTATTTTTAGAAAGAAGATGTATTGTTGATAAAAAATTGATTATTCTAGTAATAACTCAACATTATACGACACATTATGAAAAATTTATTGATCTTAATCGTTGCTGCAGCATTATTTTTGCATTTTTATCCTCAGCCTGAGCTAGAAGCTTGGTATGCCGAGCAAAAAGCAATGGTTTTAGGTAAGTTCTCTGATGCAACAGATACTAAAGTGAGATTGAGTTCACAGAAAGTTTATCGAGATATTGAAGCAAGCTTTGACCAATTTAATAGCGATGAAATTAAATTTGTTAAAGAGATCACTGAGTCAAGAGAGTCAGTAAA
>DAINNQ010000152.1:0-1130 GCA_036735825.1 Alteromonadaceae bacterium
TGATTTGGCGTGTTTTTGATCTTTAAAACTTGCTCTAATTGGCGAGAAACAATAGCTGAAATTGACAAGCTTGGAACATCATTTGCTGGTTTGAGCTGATGGCATTGGTTTACGCACTGAATGGCAATTTGAACTTTTTCATTGCCAAACAACGGTATTTGGCTTAACAAGCGACCATCAATAAATTCGGTTACCAGCCAAGTATCAGAACGATAGAACACCTTCGGTGCGATTCCAAAATCAGCGGCAAGCTGAGCAACCACTGATTCGCTACTGGCTTCAGCTGTGTCTTTTACTAGATACTTAACAAAATAATGTTGATGATAACCCTCTGGGACGGCAATTTGTGACGGGTTTTTCGCTGGGCTTTGAATTACATGAAAACAAAAGTGACTTAAGCCAAAAGCTATAGGTGACACTTCAATCGCCTGCTGTTTAAAGCATGGCAATTGATGAATGTCATGCATCAGCTTTTTTTGTTCATCGTGCATCTGACGACAACGCCGTTGCTAGCAGGTTTACTTTTTTATGATATCGACCTGACCACTGCATATAACCGTAGATAGCCATCAAAACATAAATTGCGAAGAGCACTGCCGTTGGCTGTAAATCTTTGGCGATATACAAATAGATAGAAACGGCATCGATAACTATCCAATACAACCAGTTTTCTAATACTTTTTTCGCGACTAGGTAAGTTGCAAACACGGCAAAAACAGTCGTTAAAGTATCAATATAAGGAAAGTCAGCCGGTGTGAAATTAGCCATAAGCCAACCTAATCCTACAGAAAGCACAGTTAGAAAAACTATCGCGATAACATGCGTTTGCAGCGCCCAACGCTGAATATGTTGTGGTTTGGCGCTTTTTAGTGTGCTCTGCCAGCAATACCAGCCATAAATCGCCATGGCAAAATAATAAAGCTGTAACAACCCGTCCATCCATAGATACACATCATAGAAGATCACACTGTAAATCACCGTGCTTACTAACGCAGCAGGCCAACACCAAATATTTTCTCTCGCTGCCAAAACAACATAGAGCAAAGCACTAATAACAGCGATCCACTCCCAAAACGGCATCGAGAAAAAATACTGGTAAATGTCAGTCATTAACTTTCTGGCTCAACAAT
>DAINNQ010000152.1:1230-6569 GCA_036735825.1 Alteromonadaceae bacterium
GGCTCGGCAAATTGATAATACGGTTTAGCGCTATAGCCATCGCGAGGGTCATTACCAAAATAAAAACCACGCGTTGCATACTCTTCATCAGTAATATTGCGTGCCCATAATTTTAACTGCCATTGATCTTGTAGATAACGAACAGAGGCATTTAACACGCTGATATCATCTGACTTTTCGGTGTGACTATCAGAAAAATAAAACTCGTCTTTACCATCAACACTGACATTGATTTGCCAATGCTCATTCGGGAAATAATTTACGCCAACGCTGAATTGATAACTCGGAGCATGTGCTTGATCGCGACCTTGTTCTGTTGTGCCGTCAGCGTAAACATAACCTTTAAATTCAGTTTCCAATAAGCCAACGCTGCCATATAGCTCTACTTGCTCGCTGACGTTGATAGTCCCTTCAACTTCCACACCGTAATTTGAACCTTGCGCGGCATTATCCCAGTAATTGATAAATTCTGCGCTACCGTCTTCACGCTCACTCAAATGATAGCTACTAATTTGAATATCATCGCGATTCATATAAAAAACTGCTGCGCGAACAAAAGCATTGTTGTTAAGCAAATTTGCTTTGTAGCCTATTTCGTAATTGACAAGATATTCTGGGTCAAAAGCACGTAAATCGTCTGACAAGCTACCGCTAGTGTTAACACTACCTGCTTTAAAGCCGCGATTTATCGAAGCGTATGTCATCGCATCGTCATTCAGTTGATAACTTAACACGACTTTTGCGCCAACCATAGTGTCATCAGGAGCAAACGCTAACGCTTGAGAATTATCATAATCGCTATCGCGTTGTTCAAATCTCACCCCTGTGGTTAACGTTAAACGTTTCGTCAATGCACTATCAAGTTGACCATAAAACGCCAGATTTTTTGCTTCAAAGGTCGACGTAAAATCACTCTCCAAATACGTATATTGGCGAGTTAACTGCTCTTTATCTTGTTTGTAATATACGCCAGCAACCCAGTCTGTTGTACCTGAGAATATTTTCTGCTCTGGAGTCGACACCAAACGTAATTCAGCTGTTGAGGTTTTACGATCACGTAAATAATGATCTGTTGATGAATATTCCCACGGATGCAAACCAACATAACTCCAGTCTTCATCGTATCCGTACGCTAAATCAGAATCCGCATGACTAACAATAGCAACAAGATCAAACGCTGAAAATTTGCTATACGTCGCTTTAGTGCTCATCGCAGTGGTTTCTTGCTGATCAAAGCCCGGCTGATCTGACAATGTTTGACGGGTATTATCAAGCGAGAAAGCATCGTAACCATTATCAAAATCCGCATGAATCAAAGTAACATCAAACGTTAAGTCTTTACTTGCTTGTATGGCTAATTTCCCGCGTAACGTTAATTCATCTCGATTATTGGTGTCGTCTTTACCTAAATAGGTATTTTCAATAAAACCATCGCTTTTGTATTGTTCAGCAGAAAAGCGATAATTAACGGCATCAGATGCTGGGCCAGAAACTGTTGCGGCAATGCCTTGACTGCCATAGTTGCCTGCTGAAAGCCTAACCGCACCTTCAAAAGTCTCACTTGGTTGATTGCTCGACATATAAATAAGACCCGCTAAAGCGTTAGCACCAAAGCGCGTGCCTTGTGGGCCACGATAAAATTCAACTTGGCCAATATCAAAAGTGGATGAAACACTGCCGATCCCTGAAAAATCGATGTCATCAATTAACATACCAACCGACTGATTAATCGGCTCTTGAAACTGACTGCGCTCTCCAATGCCACGAATTTGATAATAACGCGCACGTTGTGAGCCACTAGAAAAGTTAACGTTGGCAACACCAGCTGCAATTTCTTCAAGGTTTTGAGAATTTCTAAGCGCTAAGTCTTGCTCAGAAAGAACAGAAATAGAAGCAGCCGATTTTTGTAAACTTTGTTGTCGGTAATCAGACTGTACAGTGATCACTTCAACTTCACTTTCAGCAACGCTTTGCTCATTAGTGCCTTTCGCTGCAAAAACAATAGAAGAATGAAGAAGTAAACTTAACGCGATGGGTGTTTTAGTGAAGGTCATTTAACTCTCTCATTAATAATTAAGGTGTAGAGAGTTATTTTCCACAATCATAAGTAAATACTTACTTACGATTTATCAAAGAAAATTAACCATCCCTACGCCGGCATTATCCGATTCAGGTAATAAGGGTAAAAATTCTCAGCATATTAATGACAATCATTAACGTGCACCCCTTGGTTTGGGCGCGATATTAACAATTTTTGGGGAAATGTACAGGGAAAGTTAAGAGGTTAGACAGGGTAACGCTTTTACATTAAGGTACGTTCAAGAAAAATATATGTTCTCTGTCCTTATAAATACTCTAAAAATCTGATGAAAAATATATTAATTGTTGAAGACGACCAGCATATCCAAGAAATGTTACTGTACATTCTTGAAAAAGAGCAATATCTAGTGAATGCCGTAAATAGCGCAGAAGAGGCAATAAGTTTTTGCCAAAAAAACATGCATGACCTGATCTTGCTAGACATACAATTACCTGGCATGAATGGTTTTCAGTTTTGTGAACAGCTAAATCAACAAGTCTCTCAAATGCCGCTTATTATTATGTTAACAGATCAGATTGAAGTTCATGATATGGAAAGAGGACTCAACAATTTTGCTGATGATTATATTGCTAAACCCTTTAATCCTCGTTTGCTTATTGCTCGTATCAATGCCAATTTACGCCGAAATTCCAGTCCAAAAGAAACATCACCAGCAAAATTATCATTTGCCGAGATAGAAATAGAACATGAAACAAGGCAAGTAACCGTTGATAAACAGTTAGTTAAATTACAAAAAATGGAATTTGATATCCTATATATGCTGATCTCTTCTCCAAAAAAAGTTCATTCACGCGATGACATTATCACCTTTTGTAAAGGTGATAATTACTACATTACTGATCGTGCGATTGACAACCAAATTTATAAACTCAGAAAAAAGCTTGGTGAAGCAGGAAAATACTTGGAAACAGTATCAGGGATTGGTTATCGACTTTCGGATCTCAATTAACCACTTTTAATTTATTCCGTTTATCCATGGCTTATACCTTTTCTTATCCTTGTTTAACAGCTTTTAGCTGTATTTATAGCCACTACTATATTACAACTAGCTGTTTTTGTATTGAACCAATAAATTCTTCAACATTTGAAATGAGTTCACTAACCTCAAACTCATTTAGAATATGAACTTTCCCTTTTTTGGTTTTTCCATTTCTATGAACTAAGTCATGGCGTATGCCAACTGCTTTTGAAATTGCGGCGCTATTTTCAGGGAATGAAATCCCCAGAACATTTTTATACAAACTACGAACAGTATGCATGTTGTGCCAAATAATATCAGTTAAGTACTTTTCCACCCTAGACTCAACGTTTTTATGCCAATCTAAGATATCAGAAACGCTATATTTTTTTTCATTTAGGTCAGCGTTTGTGGATATGACCTTAGTTACTCTCTCACTGTTACCTAATGTTTTATTAAGAAATGAATCAGATAAATAGGATTCAAGGGCAGTGATTACTGAAGAATAAATCATCCTATAAACAGGTTGGATCAAGCGTTTATTATCTTTAAAAGAATGATTAGTTAATAACGAAAGGGATTTAATTGAAGTATTAAAAACATGATAAATTTCGATATCTTGCTTGTCTATGACCATATCTGAATAACCAGAATAATGCCCCCTTTTTTCACTAGCGCATTTTTTACATTTAGATTTATTTGTTGTTCTATTCCTAACATCTGCTAACCATTCATGTTCAGGATTAACAGAGCATTGCCACCAAACCTTTTGACCTGATGATTGAGAGATTTCACTCGGTTTTAAGTCACCATTTAAAGTTGGATGCCATTCACCTGCTATATCTGGAAAATTTAACTCTAAGGAATTAGCTTCAATTTTACACAGTTTACATTCTTTAGTGTTTTTCTTAGTTCTAAACACAATAGGTTCTAACCAAGTATGCTCTGGGTTTTCTAAGCATTGCCACCAAATTTCTTGAGCACTTCCATAACTAAAATTTTCAGGTTTTAATCCATTATTTTTTTCGGGGTGCCATTGGTTAACTAAATCTGGGTATTGCTCTAAAATTGAAGATCCTTTCTGGGGGATCTTTCTAGAACACGCAGGACAACCCTTATTTTTTCTAGCTCTGTTACTAATCGTAGCTTCCCACTCATTTTTGCACTTACTACAAACCCACCAAGCTTTTTTACTAGAACCGGCGGTGAAACTCGCTGGTTGCAAACCCTCATTTAAAGTTGGGTGCCACTCTTGGCAAAGAAAGCTAGAATATTCGCTTAACCGAGGTAACTTAACATTCTTTGGTTTATTATTGCATGATGGGCAGCCTACACTAGGATCTGATGTCCTTGTAGAAATGACTCTTTTCCAACTCCCATGGCTTGGATCAACTGTGCACTTCCACCATACAGCTTTATTCGAAGAAGAGCTTAATTGAAGAGGATTTAAATCAACATTCTTGGTTGAATCCCACTCATTCAATAATGAAGGGTATTTTGTACCAAATGAATTAGCTATTTTTCGGCAGGTTGGACAACCGCTATCTTTTCCTCTAGTTCGTGATTCAACTCTAGATGACCACTCGTGACCTTCTGAACATAACCACACAACTTTTTTATTACTTGTTGGCGAATATTTAAAAGGATCAAAAGATGTGTTTTTTGTTGGGTGTAATTCACTTGATATTTGAGGATACACTACGGCTAGAGATTCTTCTCTTAATGTCTTTACTCCTGAACAGTAGGGGCAATCATAACCTTGCAATGTCTTTGAGCATATTTTTTGCTGAAAAACATGCCTAATATCCTTGTTACATTGCCAATATAAGACCTGCGTTGAATTGTCATATAAATTAGTAAAATCTATATTTATATTTTTGCTAGGGTGCAATAGTTTAAATGCATCTGTTTCGGTAAATAATTGTCTTTTCATCTGTTAATCTTAAACTAGGTAAAAATAGATACAAATTGCATAATTCGATATGCAGCTAACAATTTAATAGTGCGAAATTTTCGAATTTTTCTACAACGGAATTGCTTACTTTTCTAAATAGCATATTAGTACCAAACTTAATAACCTATTGCTAGTTAAAGAAATTATAAACGTTATGCAAGGTAATCTAAGGACAAAAACGCGCAAATGCTCATTATCTGAATAAAGGGGAAGTCTGTTTATTCTGAATATAAAAACAGTACCGATAGATAAAACTTTTTAACGTCTACTATCAAATCAGGCTGTGTAAAAACTCAATGCTCTAGTCGTTTTAGACAGTTATGATT
>DAINNQ010000153.1:0-6542 GCA_036735825.1 Alteromonadaceae bacterium
GCATATCAACAGCTTGTTCTAAACTACGAACTTCCAAAAAGTAAGATTTATCAATCCCAATTTGTTGAGCAAAAAATGCTGCATTTCCACTCGTTGTGCCAATTCTTAACGGCTTGATGTTTTTAAGATCAAAATATAACGGATCAAAACTAAATAAATCGGAAGTTGTTTGAATTTGCCAGTCTAACTCTTGCGCATATTGATAAAATTCATTGGTTTCTAAGTTTTTTGGCGTGTGACCAGCAATGTCGATACGATGATGCTTTAATTCATTTTTAGCACGCGCATAGGTCATAATGTGCACATCAAACGTTAAGTCAGAAATTTTTTCTATTGCTCTTAACATATCAACCGTGAAACCCGTGCCATCTTCTTTAATAAATGGCGGAAAGGGCTCAAAAGCTACTGTTAAATTATTTGCATAACAGATTGATATAAATCCATTTACCAAGGTTCCTATTAATATTCCTATTAATAAAAAATACTTCATTGATCACCACTATGTTGAAGCAACAATATTCGAACGCTAAATATTTATCTAAGATTCACTATAATCGAGATACTCACTATCTACAATTTATCCTATCGATCAAAAGTCACACTTACGGATTTTTTCTTTAATAAAACAAGCAAAAACACTCGCAATAACACAAGCAAGCGCAGCATATTCAAACGCAAGTAAAGAACCCGCACCATCTTGCCATACCACGCCAGAAAAATATGCACCTATCGCTCCACCTATTCCGTAAACGCCGGCAATATAAATGGCTTGTCCTCTGTTTTGTTGATTACGCTGAAAATGCTGCTGAAGAAATTGCATCGACGCGCTATGATACAAACCAAAACTAAGCGCATGAATAAGCTGAGCAAAAATAAGCACATAAACATTTTCAATAAAATGACCGATTAAGTACCAACGAATTGCTGTCATGATCAAACTGAAGGTGATTAACAGCCTTGCGCCAAAAAATTGATATAACCGACCAGCAACAAAGAACAATAAAATTTCTGCCACTACCCCTAAACTAATCAACAAGCCCACGGCATAATCAGGATAAGCAAAATCTCTTAGATAAAGTGCAAAAAAGCTATAATAAGGGCCAAAACTTAATTGTAATAACAGCCCTGCAATAAAAAAGAAAATAAAATTTAAAGCCAGAATTTTGCTAATAATCGAGCTGTTTTCATCATCTCTTTTAGCCTGATGTTTTGGCTGCTTAAGTAAAAAACTTGAAACGGCCAATGCCAGCAAAATAAACCAACCGATATAAGTAAAGGCGTTCGGAGTAAATCGACCGATAATCTCACCAGCAACAATGGCAAGAATGATAAAGCCAACACTGCCCCATAAGCGAATGCGAGAATAAATTTTAGCATTGCGCCTTATCGACAGCATAGTCATCACTTCAAGCTGCGGTAAAATCGCCGTCCAAAATAAGCTAAAAATGGCTAATACAAAAGTAATAGGCCAATAACCATCAACCCAAAATAAACAAGTAAAAGCGATGAGCGCTAAACTTGCACCACATTGAATAATTGATAATTGTTTGCCACTTTTATCTGCCATCATCGCCCACAAAGTCGGACCAATAATTTTAGTAGCTGTAAAAATGGCGAGAATTTCGCCAATTTCAAGAGAGTTGAATCCTCTCCCATCAAGAAATACTGACAAAAATGGGACGATAAGTCCCAATATGCCGAAATATGAAAAGTAGCTAAAAGATAGCTTATTGAACAAAGGAGAACTCATGAGCCCTCCTTAAACCATTATTTGCATATATCAGGTGTCGAACAAACAACGTCAGCATTTTGCGCGCGGTGACGTAAAAAATGATCAACTAACGTTAACGCTAACATAGCTTCGGCAATAGGTACGGCGCGAATACCCACACATGGATCATGACGCCCTTTAGTGATCAAATCCGTTGGATTACCTGCTAAATCAACCGTTTTACCACTGACACCAATACTTGATGTAGGCTTTAACGCCAAATGTGCCACAATAGGTTGTCCTGATGAAATGCCGCCTAAAATACCGCCAGCATGATTAGAACTAAATCCTTGGGGTGTTAATTCGTCACGATGTTCGGAGCCTTTTTGATTAACCACGGCAAAACCATCGCCTATTTCTACCCCTTTAACCGCATTGATGCTCATTAACGCGTGCGCAATTTCTGCATCTAAACGATCAAAAATTGGCTCACCTAAGCCAACCGGAACATTTTCAGCAACTACGGTAACTTTGGCGCCAATAGAATCTTTTTGACGAATAATACCGCGCAGCAGTTCATCGAGTTGTGTTAATTTGCTTTCATCAGGGAAGAAAAACGGATTAGTTTCCACAACATCCCAATTATAGTGCTCAGCAGTGACTTCACCTATTTGAGTAACACAGCCTTTAATTTCGATACCAAATTTTTCTTTCAGGTATTTCTTAGCGACAGCACCAGCAGCGACACGCATGGCTGTTTCACGTGCTGATGAACGTCCACCGCCACGATAATCTCTTAAACCATATTTTTGCCAATAAGTGTAATCCGCATGGCCTGGACGAAAACTCTGGGCGATATTGCCATAGTCTTTTGAACGTTGGTCAGTATTTTCAATCATTAAACCAATCGGCGTTCCTGTTGTTTTTCCTTCAAACACGCCCGATAAAATTTTCACTTGATCAGCTTCATTACGTGCGGTTGTATAACGTGAGGTACCTGGTCTACGTCTATCTAAATCAATTTGCAGATCAGCTTCGCATAGCTCCATACCTGGCGGACAACCATCAATAATCGCGCCTAATCCTAAACCGTGGCTTTCACCAAATGAAGTTACTGTAAATAATTTGCCAAATGTATTGCCCGACATGTTTAATTTTTCACTCGCTGATTAAAAATTGCTTGATGTTGAACTAACTGCTGTTGCGTTAGCATAAAAACTCCATGACCACCTCGTTCAAAAGTTAACCAAGTAAAGTTCACTTCTGGGTATTGCGCCTCAACATGAATTTGAGAATTACCGACTTCACAAATCAGCAAACCATGTTCAGTTAAATGTTGCGCACTTTGCGCCAAAATTTGGCGAGTAATATCTAAACCGTCAAAACCACTACCTAAGCCCATTTCTGGCTCGTGAGTATATTCTACAGGTAAATTATCTACGTCTTCTTGGTCAACATAAGGTGGATTCGTGACAATTAAATCATATTTTTGCCCTACAACCCCAGAAAAAACATCAGATTGAATTGGAATAACTTGTTCAGTTAAATCATGATTTTCAATGTTAATTTGTGCGACATTCAACGCATCAATGGATAAATCAAGCGCATCGACTTCTGCTTCTGGAAAATAATGAGCACAAGCAATCGCAATACAACCGCTACCTGTGCATAAGTCGAGTATACGATGAACCTCTGTATTTTCAGGAATATACGGCGAAAATCGCTTTTCAATCCATTCGGCTATGGGCGAACGTGGTACCAATACGCGTTCATCAACATAAAAAGGTAAACCTGCAAAATTCGCTTGATTCGTTAAGTAAGCCGCTGGAATTTGCTCGTCAATACGGCGATGAATTAGCGCCATAATCGCCTGTTTTTCAGTGAGCGTTAATCGACATTGCATGACTTTATCGCTGATGTTGCTTGGTAAAGCTAAACTAAACAATATTAACGTGATGGCTTCATCCCACGCATTATCACAACCATGGCCGTAAAATAAATCTGCGCGATTAAATTCACTTGCCGCAAAACGAATATAATCACCAACGGTTTGTAATTGTTCATTAATATCAGTTAATGGAGACTCCACTCAACATTCCTCTTTATTTCAGATAGGGATATTTTAACGAGTTTTACTTGTTATTGCGCGTTGATATTTTTAGACTGCGCAAATGAAATTTAAAGATACCTTATCAAATCAAGAAAAACAGCTATTTAAAGACGCAATAGGTCAGGTAAAACCTATAGTGCAGGACACAATACACCCCGCAAAAAGAACCAGCAAGCCTAAATCAAAATTCTCATCAGAAAAAGAAGCGAAGCAAAGCGCGACATTTCATTTCTCTGACCAATTTGAACCATTATTAACAGAGCAAGGCCCAACTCAATATACACGTGAAGGTAGTGATACCTTTGAAGTTAAAAACTTGAGACGAGGAGTTTATGCGCCAGATTTAATTCTCGATTTACATGGTTTAGATCAAAACCAAGCAAAACAAGAAATTGCGGCTTTGTTGTTTGCTTGTCAAAAAGAACATGCGCAATGCGTGTGTATTGTCCATGGTTTGGGCGGTAAGGTACTAAAAAATAAAGTCCCGCATTGGTTAGTGCAACACCCTGATGTTATTGCTTTTCATCAAGCTCCTTTAGAATGGGGAGGCGCAGGCGCATTACTCGTTCTGATTGATTTACACGATAAATTTAATATCAAAGATTAACACCACGAATTAGAACCACGAACTAACCATAAAAAATCAACAAACTATTGCACATCATAAGGTGAAATTAAATGTTCTAATTCACCTGACATTTTTATCTCATCATAAGCTATTTGCGCTATTGCGGCGGTTTGAAAAATCGGTGATTGATGATCAACGGTTAATTGTTCAACTAAGTAACTGACTAAAGGCATATGCGAAACCACTAAAACATTGCCAAAATGTTCACTTTGGCAAATTCCATCTAAATAATCCTGAACATTTTTCGCATTACCCGACGGCGTAATGAAATCTAAGGTAGTAACTGCCACTTTATGGGTGAATTCGTTTACTAATGTTGTGGCTGTTTGCTGAGCTCGAACATACGGGCTAACAAAAACGTGATCGATAGAGATATTGGCATCTTTAAACCACTTCGCCATCAACTTGACTTCCTGATAGCCTTGCGGAGTTAATTCACGTTGAGAGTCAATATTTCCCGAATGATGGGCTTGCCCATGTCGCATGATAAAAAGCTGCATATATTTACCGCAATGCTAAATTTTTCAAATGAAGTGTTTAATTGCGGCTATAGTAAAGGAATACTGATAATTGTTATAACATCAGTTAAGAATAAAATGGACTCACCTTATTCCATAGGGTAATTTAGAAACATAAAAACTATAACAAACATCACACACGAAAAATGCACTCGTGTTTGTTGGAGCCAGCATTGAAAAAAAGCCCAAACGATTTAAAACATTATCATCCCCTTACTTTAGATAATGGTTTGCGCGTATTACTAATTCAAAATGATGATACGCAAAAATCAGCAGCGGCTTTAGCAGTAAATGTTGGTCATTTTAGTGATCCAATCGACAGACAAGGTTTAGCTCATTTCCTTGAGCACATGTTATTTCTCGGTACAGAAAAATTTCCTGACGGCAGCGAATATCAAAAATTTATCAGTCAATTCGGTGGTAGCAATAACGCTTGGACAGCAACTGAGCATACTTGCTTCTTTTTTGACATTCATCACCAGTACTTTGCTGATGCGCTTGATAGATTTAGCCAATTTTTTACAGCTCCTTTATTATCGGAAGAATTTGTCAATAAAGAACGTAAAAACATTGATGCAGAATTTAAATTAAAACTTAAGGATGATATTCGTCGGTTATATGATGTTCATAAAGAAACGATCAATCCCGCACACCCTTTTTCAAAGTTTTCGGTCGGTAATACCGAAACCTTAGGTGATCATCCTCCTAAAAATTTACGTGACGAAGTGGCAGAGTTTTTTAATCGTTATTATGTTGCCAAAGCCATGACCTTAGTGCTTGAAGGTCCGCAATCACTCTCAGAATTAAAAGCATTAGCTCATCAGTATTTTGCAGATATATCATCGGCTCCAGTTGCATTGAACAATCCTGATGTCCCCCTTTATTTACCTGAACACCAACAAACATGTTTGCAAGTAAAACCCGTTAAAAATGACCACCAATTAATAATAAGCTTTGCCTTACCGAGTATTGATAATTTGTATCGAGAAAAACCCGAGTCATTATTATCGTATTTAATCGGCCATGAAGGGCCTGACAGTATTTTATCTGTGTTAAAAAAACATAATTGGGCATTAGGGCTAACTGCAGGTTCGGGTATTAATGGCTATAACTTTAAAGATTTTAATATCAGTATTCGTTTAACTGAGCAAGGTGAACACCATATTGATGAAATCATCTCATTGGTATTTTCATTTATTGCTTTGCTAAAACAAGGTCAATTACCTGAATTTTATTATCATGAGAAAAAAGCAATTGCCGAGCTTTCGTTTCATTATCATGAAAAAATGAAACCGCTAGATTCTGTTAGTCAGTTAGTGATCAACATGCAGCATTACCCACAAGACGATTATATCTTCGGAGATTATGTTATGTCGGGTATGGATCATGCTAAAACCGCACAATTGCTTGATTTAATAACCCCTGAAAACATGCGTTATGTGTTTATTAGCCCAAACGTGCTGACCAACCAAACAAGTCGTTGGTACCAGGTTCCTTATCAAATAGATAAAATAGCATCCGAGAAAATCGACCTCTGGCAAAATGTGGCGTTAAACGGTGAATTATCATTACCGC
>DAINNQ010000154.1:0-3205 GCA_036735825.1 Alteromonadaceae bacterium
CGGTTTGAACTGTTCTTGAAAACCAAATTAACCAGTTCTGTAGTTTTTAAGAGAAAAAATAACAAAAAAAAGCGTGGTTTTTATACCACGCTTTAATCGTTCAATAAGTATATAGGTTATTGAGCAAAAGTTTTACCGAAGAAATCACCGTCATTCCACGTCGGACGTTTATCACCATTTGCTATTTCTAAACCTATCATCATGTTCACTTCAGCAAAACTAGCTGCTGCATCCCAACGAATAGGTAAATCAATTTGATCGCTGTGCTGGTGATAATGATTTTTTAAGAAATCACCAAACATTTTTCCGCCATCAATTTCAGGATCTTTTGATTTAAAACCTGTCATCAAAAATACTGATGGAATACCTGCTTTCACAAAATTATAGTGATCGCTACGAGTAAACAATGCCTGCTCAGGCATAGGATCTGGGCTCAAACTAATATCAATTTTCTTCGCTGCCGACTCAACAACACCACCTAAACTCGAGTGAGTAGAACCAAAGGCGATAACATCAGCAAATGGGTATAAAATCAACGGCATATCTAAATTAACATTCGCCACCATTTGCATAACAGGTACCGTTGGATTATTGGCAAAATAGCCAGAACCTAATAAGCCTTTCTCTTCACCGGTTACAACAACAAATAAAATTGAGCGTTTCGGTGCTGTCGCTTGTGACGCTAATAAGCGTGCTGTTTCTAACATAATTGAAACGCCTGAAGCATTATCAAGCGCGCCATTGTTAATTTTATCAACTGGCTTACCTTCTTCGCCTTCTTCATGCTCGTCACCATGATCGCTTACACCGATATGATCAAGATGCGCACTAAATACCACATACTCATCTTTTAATTTCGGATCGCTACCTTCTAATGTGGCAACAACGTTAGGGCTAGTAATTTCTTCATGGCGAGACTTACTGGCCATCATCACTTTAGCGTTCAAATTAAATCCGCTAATGGCACTGTTATTTGTGTCATCAGAAAAAATATCTTCTAAGCTACGCTCTGCCCCTTCAAATAAAGCCGCTGCATGCTCATGATGAACATAAGCACCACCTTTAATTTCTGGATATTTTCCAAAAGGCACTCCATCTTTATCTAACCAACTTAGTCTTGGTGTGCCAGCATATTTTGCAGACACTTCAAATTTACGAACATTATCGCGTTTCGGTGTATGAACGGTAATATAACCAACAGCACCACGTTCTGCAGCATGACGAATTTTTTCACTGCCTGAACCCAAATGTGCACCTTCTTCGGAAGGTAAATCATCAGGACGACCGGTTAAAACAACAACAATTTTACCTTTAACATCTAAATCTTTGTAATCGTCATAACCAAAATCAGGCGCGATAACACCATAACCAGCAAATACAGTTTCAGCTTGAACCATTGACTCTAGCTCTAGTGCTGAACCCGACATAATAAACTCATCTTTAAATTTGAGCTCTTTGGTGCCACTTGCTGTTTCAATTGACATTTTTGCGCTGTCATCTTCTAAATAGGCACGACGAAATGTCACCAGTTGTTCATAACTCCCTTGTTCACCTTGTGGCGCTAAACCCAACTGTTTAAAATTTGATTTCACGTAATTAGCAGCAATTTGATAACCTTCACTGCCAGTATCACGACCTTTTAATGTGTCATCAGCTAAAAACTCTACATGAGCTTTAATTCGTTCTGCATTCACTTGCTCTGGTTGAGCAACAGCCGTGGTTTCACTTTTTGATTCTTGTTGATTACAGCCTGTTAGTACGGCAAGTGAAAGTAAACTTGCCGAAGTAAGTAATTTAAGTTTCATGTAATTCTCTTTTGATTTTATGATTATATTTTCGCTGACAAGAACCAGCGAACTACATTTACTATATCTACTGCCTGTCAAAATTACCAGTCAGCCTATCGTACAATTGCAACAGCTAAACGTGAATCTACTTTAAAATTGGCACACCAGAGTCTTTTTTGACATTCTCCATCACCACATACGTATGGGTTTGAGAAACCGCAGGCAGTTCTACTATTTTCCCTAGCAGCTCACGATATGCGTCCATATTTTCAAAGCGTAATTTCAATAAATAATCAAAACCACCAGCCACCATATGACACTCGGCAACCTCTTTAATTTTAACGACTTCAGTTCGAAACATATTAAAAACATCACCGGTTGTGCGATCGAGCGTGACTTGGATAAAAGCCGACATACCATATTTTAATTTACTTGCATTTAAGAGGGCGCCATAACGTTCAATAAAGCCTTCGCTTTCCAAACGTCTGACCCTTTCCAAACAAGGGCTCGCACTTAAATTAACGGTTTTTGCTAAATCGGTGTTCGAAATTCGTCCATCTTTTTGCAAAGTGTCTAAAATAGTTAAATCAATACGATCAAGTGTGCGTGCTTTAGCCGAAGTCATAACGCAGTTCCTTTTACTGGCAAAATCAAAATATACAGTAAATTATTCTGTAAATTTATAATTTACGCAAACACATTCTGCAGTTGTTTCGCTAGAATGCGGTAACAAAATATTACAACAATGTAGATAAAATAGGTGCAAATATGCTTTTTAATGGCTCATTAACAACCGGGAATAGCATACGTCAAACAATTCGCGACAATTATCGTGCGAATGAGAATGAAGTATTGGCTAAATTATTACCTATCGCCGAAATCGATGTTGATGCAAAATCTCGCGCGTGGGAATATGCTCGACAGCTTGTCGTTAATATCCGTAAGGATCAAGTAGGTAAGGGAGGTGTTGATGCACTTCTCAATGAGTTCTCATTGTCTACCGAAGAAGGCGTGGTGTTAATGTGCTTAGCAGAAGCACTGCTGCGTGTACCTGATAAATTAACTGCTGATAATTTAATTCGTGACAAGTTAGCTAACGGTGACTGGAGCGCGCACATTGGAAATTCTGATTCTTTGTTTGTTAATGCTTCTTCTTGGGGCTTATTGCTAACAGGAAAATTAGTTAATTATTCTGATAGTAAAAAAGAAAAACAATTCGGGTTGTTGAAAAAAACTGTCGGCCGTTTAGGTGAACCTGTCATTCGTAAAGCCGTGCGTTACGCGATGAAAATCATGGGTACGCAGTTTGTAATGGGTCATAACATTAAAGGCGCAATTGAACGTGCCGTAGAAACCGAATCAAAAGGCTATACCTATTCTTACGATATGCTCGGCGAAGGCGCAAGAACGATGGCCGA
>DAINNQ010000154.1:3305-6445 GCA_036735825.1 Alteromonadaceae bacterium
AAGGCTATACCTATTCTTACGATATGCTCGGCGAAGGCGCAAGAACGATGGCCGATGCAGATCGCTATTTTAATAGCTATATGACGGCAATTAATGCCATTGGTAGCGCCGCGAAAAATAAAGGCCCACAAAAAAGCCCTGGTATATCTATCAAATTATCGGCCATTCATCCACGCTATGAGTTTTCTCATCGCGATCGCGTTATTGAAGAGTTGATCCCGCGTCTTAAAAAATTAGCCCTTGCGGCCAAAGCATATGACATTGGTTTTACTGTCGATGCAGAAGAAGCGGATAGATTAGACATTTCATTAGATATTATTGAAGCCGTATTTTCTGATGCAGACTTAGCGGGTTGGAACGGTTTTGGTATTGCTGTGCAAGCGTATCAAAAACGTGGCATTAACGTCATCGAATGGGTACGTGAATTAACACTTTCTGTTGGTCGCCAAATGATGGTGCGTTTAGTGAAAGGTGCTTATTGGGATAGTGAAGTTAAAGAAGCGCAAGTTGAAGGCTATCACGACTTCCCGGTATTTTCTCGCAAACCGTCAACTGACGTTTCTTATCAAGCTTGTGCAAAAAAACTGCTTGAATACCGCGATACCATCTATCCACAATTTGCCACACACAATGCCTACACCGTAGCAACCATTATTGAAATGGCAAAGAACCTTAATGGTTTTGAATTCCAACGCTTACACGGTATGGGTGAGTCGTTATTTGACCAAGTTGTCACGCAAAAACGCATTCCATGTCGCGTCTATGCGCCTGTTGGCGAGCATTCAGATTTATTAGCCTACTTAGTTCGTCGTTTACTCGAAAATGGTGCTAACTCATCTTTCGTAAATAACATTGTTGATGACAATATTCCGGTTGAATCTCTGTTAGCAGATCCTGTTGAAACAGTGCGTGCGTGGCAAGACAAATATAATCCACAAATCCCTCAATCTATTGATATTTATCAAGCAGAACATGGTGTTGGACGTATTAACTCAAAAGGTATCGACTTAACGGATATCGGCGAAATCACGCAAATGCGCACTAACCTTGATAATTGGTATGCACAAGCGATTCAAGTCACAGCAAAAGAAGGTGAAGACGCAGTTACCAACCCAGCAAATAACAATGACATTATCGGTTATATCAAACATGTTGATGAAAGCGAGATGTTATCGATTGTTGAACGCGCCAATAACGCTTTTGCTGCATGGGCGAACACGCCAGTTGCAGAACGTGCTGACATATTAATGAAAACAGCTGACGCACTTGAAGCGCATCGTGATGAATTGATCGCTATGTGTATTAAAGAAGCAGGAAAAACCATTCCTGATGGCGTGGCAGAAGTTCGTGAAGCGGTTGATTTTTGTCGTTATTACGCAGCGCGTGCGAAAGAATTATTAGCTGATGGCACCTTAGAATCTCGTGGTGTGGTGTTATGTATCAGCCCGTGGAACTTCCCATTAGCGATATTTTTAGGTCAAGTGTCTGCCGCAGTAGTTGCAGGTAATACTGTTGTTGCAAAACCGGCTGAGCAAACCAGCCTAATTGCATTACGCACCATTGAGTTAATGATAGCGTCAGGCCTACCAGCAGATGTGGTCATTCCTGTGATCGCACGCGGCAGTAAAGTAGGTCAAACTATCGTTCCTGATGAGCGCATTCAAGCCATTATGTTTACTGGTTCAACCGAAACTGGTAGCTGGATTTCTCAAAAACTTGCTGAAAGACAAGGCGACCCTGTGCCATTAATTGCAGAAACGGGTGGTCAAAACTGTATGGTGGTTGATTCAACAGCTTTACCAGAGCAAGTGGTTGACGATGTGATCGCCTCAGGCTTTCAAAGTGCAGGCCAACGCTGTTCAGCTTTAAGAGTATTATTTATTCAAGAAGATATCGCCGATAAAGTGATTTCGATGATCAAAGGCGCGATGCAAGAATTACATGTTGGCGACCCAGCATTTATTTCAACTGATGTCGGCCCAGTCATCGACAAAAAAGCGCTAGCGGCACTGAATGAACATGTTGATTATTTGTCATCTCGTGGCACTTTGCATTACACCTGTAAAGCACCAGTGTTAGCAGAAGGCATCAGCGAAGAGCAACATAACTTTTTTGCGCCACGCTTATATGAAATCCGTGATTTATCTGTGTTAGAAAAAGAAGTGTTTGGTCCAATCGTGCATGTGATTCGCTTTAAAGCGCGCGACATTGAAAATGTTATTGACCAAATCAACGGCACAGGATTCGGCTTAACGATGGGCATTCACACACGCATTGAAGAAAAAGCACAATATTTAGCTGCTCGTTCTCGCGCGGGTAATGTTTATATTAACCGAAATATGATTGGTGCTGTTGTAGGTGTACAACCGTTTGGCGGTCGTGGCTTATCTGGCACAGGTCCTAAAGCAGGTGGGCCTTTGTATTTAACACGTTTAGTGAAAGATAAAACAGCCACTAAAGATGTGCAATTAACCGATGCTTTAAAAGCTGAGTTAGATGAAGCGGCTAAAAATAGTCAAGGTTCAGAGAACGCTATATCTGAGCAATTAACGTTAACTAAAGTTCAAGAAGTACATTGGGGCTTTACTCCGCTAAACAACAAAATTTCATTGTTAAGACAGTTGTTAGCGCAACTGGCAACCAATAAAGTGGTATTAACGCAAGAGCACGAATTGTCACAAACGTTAGTCGATGCACGCGCGCAATTATTGTTCATCGAAAAACAATTAGCCAGCGCTAAGCTATTACCTGGGCCAACGGGCGAGTCAAATACGTTATACCTTGAATCGCGTGGCACATTGGCTTGTATTCGTTGTCAAAATACCTCGTTTAACTTTTGGATGTTATCAACGATTTCGGCACTTGCTGCTGGAAACTGCGTTGTGGCTGTTGTTGATGATAAATACCTAGCGGAAACACAAGCGATTAGAGATCTGCTAGTCAACGCTGGTTTACCCGCTAATGTATTCCAAGTAGCGTCACTTGGTTTATTGAAAACGGTATTAAATCATCCAGCCTTAGCAGGCGGTGTGGTTGATAATGCGAGTCCTTTAAAGCACTACGTGGGTGAAATTATTGCAGCCCGAAAAGGAGCCATTTTACCTTTGATCACCGCGTATACGAATCACGGCTTGTTTTAT
>DAINNQ010000155.1:0-6410 GCA_036735825.1 Alteromonadaceae bacterium
CAGCCACACAGTATCACTATCACAGTACCGCCACTGAGTACCGTGATAGTAAAGTACCGTAATATTAACGTGCTAGAGGCTAAATAAATGCTGGTTGCAAACGCCCCTAGCCAGCCAACCTCGGCAATGACATCAGACTTGCTCAGTAATGAGTCATATCAAGTCTCGTCTGGAAGATCGTATCCGTTAGGTGCAAACTGTGATGAAAACGGCACTAACTTTGCCATTTTTTCTGCTAATGCTAAAAAAGTAGAGCTGTGTTTATTTGACGAAAACGGCGAGCAAGAAATTGCCCGCATCGCCTTACCTGAATATACCGACGATGTCTGGCACGGGTATGTACACGGCATAAAAGCGGGGAGCAAATACGGTTATCGCGTGCATGGCGCCTTTGAACCGCATTTAGGTCATCGTTTTAACGCTAATAAACTCTTGCTCGACCCTTATGCAAAACAGTTGCACGGCGACTTTATTAGCTCAGACACACATTTAAGTTATGACAAAAACAGCCAACAGCAAGACTTAACTTTAGATATTCGTGACAACGCCGCATTTATGCCTAAATGTGTGGTAGTCAGCCCTTTAGCAACAACTAGCACGCATCCACAAGTTCGTCGACGCGATACAATTATTTATGAATTGCATGTCAAAGGTTTTAGCCAATTAAACCAAAAGATTGATGAAAAACTTCGCGGTACTTTTGCAGGGCTAAGCTCTCAAGAAAACATTCAATATCTACAAGAACTTGGCGTTACGAGTGTTGAGTTATTACCTGTTCACCAGTTTATTAATGAAGATTTTGTTGAGCAAAAAGGATTAAGCAATTATTGGGGCTATAACTCAATCGCGTTTTTTGTTCCTCATAACGCCTACAGCGCAAGTGGTGATATTGCTGAATTTAAACACATGGTTGCAGCATTTCACCATGCTGGCATCGAAGTGATCCTCGATGTGGTTTTTAATCACACCGCTGAAGGCAATGAACTAGGGCCAACCTACTGTTTTAAAGGCATAGACAACGCCAGTTATTATCGTTTACAAAGCGAAGATAAACGTTATTACCGTAATTTTTCAGGTTGTGGTAACACCATCAATATTAATCATCCAAGAGTGTTGCAGTTAATTACTGACAGCTTACGTTATTGGGTTGACGTGATGGGCGTTGACGGTTTTCGTTTTGATTTAGCGCCTATTTTAGGACGAGAAACACCGCATTTTTCGCCGAATAATCACTTTTTTACTGCGCTCAGACAAGACCCTACGCTGGCCAAAATTAAACTCATCGCTGAGCCTTGGGATATTGGCGAAGGCGGCTATCAATTAGGACGATTCCCAAAGAGTTGGCTGGAATGGAATGACAGATTCAGAGACACTTGTCGCCGCTTTTGGCGAGGTGACAAAGGCATGGCGCCAGAATTTGCGCGTCGCTTACATGGCTCCAGTGATTTGTTTGAAAAACCGAGTCGCAGACCAAGCTCAAGCGTTAACTTTATTACCTCGCATGACGGTTTTACCTTAACGGATTTGGTCAGTTATAAACACCAACATAACCATGCCAATGGCGAGAAAAATAGCGACGGCCACAGCAGTAATTATAGTGAGAATTTTGGTGTTGAAGGCCCAAGTGACAATGTCACGGTCAATAAACTACGCCTGCGTCAAAAACGTAATTTATTAACCACCTTATTCATTGCCCAAGGTACGCCAATGTTATTGGCAGGCGATGAACTTGGCCATAGCCAACAAGGTAACAATAATGCTTACTGCCAAGACAACGAATTAACTTGGCTTAATTGGCAAACGCGTGAAAATAACGCAGAGCTGCTTTTTGTGCAGCAATTAATTGCGCTTAGAAAAGCCCATCCGTTATTAAACAGAACCCATTATCAACATGGTAACACCATCTCAGATAAAACCAATTTACCCGACATTAGTTGGTTAAATTGTCGTGGCGTGTTAATGGCTGAAAATGATTGGCACGACAGAGAAATAAAATGCTTTGCCATGCTACTTGCCGATACCCAAAACGGCGCGCCAGAACTTAATTTCAAGCATAAACCTAAGCATGATCACGAGCAGCATGAGCACGAAGACGATGCTTTGCTGATTATTTTTAACGCGCATCAATGCGAAATTGATTATCAATTGCCGCAATTAAATGGCTATTGGAAAACCTTGATAAACACCGCTGACAATGAAAAACAGCTATCGGTCAATATCACCACTGACACTATTACTATCGCAGCACATAGTTGTGCTGTGCTCAGTTACTTACACCTAACAACACAACAAGATTCGATCGCGTCAGCAGACGTTACGTCGAACACAGTAAAGAGTAAAAACACATGAATTTAATCGAAACATTAGCGGATCTCGTTGGTTTTCACCGCAGCTATATAAATTGTTTTAACAATGAAATAAGCGCCAATGAACAAGCAAGACACTCTTTACTTCAAGCCATGGGTTATGATCTTAGCAATGATGAAGCGATTTTAGCGAGCATTGCCAAGCTTGAGCAAGACCCGTGGCGCAAAATATTACCGCCAACGTTTATCGCGAAAGCTGAGCAGAGCGATCATCAAATGTCGATCAGTTTACCTGTCGAGTCAACCGATACGCTCACCTGGAAAATTGAGACAGAAAGCCAAGAAAGTTTCAGTCAAGAAGTTAACATTGCCGAGTTAGCAAAAGGTGAACAAGCGCAATTTGGTGATGAAAAATTTGTTAAATATCAATTACCTTTACCAAACATAGAGCAAGGCTATCACCAGTTAACGGTGAATTATGGTCACCATCAAAGCCATTGTCATTTAATCGTGGCTCCAAAAACTTGCTATAGCCCAGAAGAAGCGAACAGTGAGAAAATGTGGGGCTACGCAGCACAATTATATTCGATTAAAAGTGCTGACAACTGGGGCATGGGCGACTATGGTGATTTACTGACTTTAGTGAAAAAAGCGGCCAAGCAACAAGCATCTGTTATTGGTTTAAACCCGTTGCATCCGTTATATCAAAACAATCCTGCACACCGTAGCCCGTATTCGCCAACAAGCCGCTGTTTTCTAAATACCTTGTATATCGATGTTAAACAGGTGCCTAATTTTGACCAATGCCCAGCAGTAACAGCAAAATTAGCGGATAAAAGCTTTCAAGCTAAAGTCGAATTTGCCCATCAAAGCGAACTCATTGATTATCCTGCTGTTGCTGATGTTAAATTTGAGATCATCGAATTACTGTATCAAGATTTTACTAGTCGCAATTACCCTGAGCTAACACAAGAATTTAACGCATTTAAACAACAAGGCGGTGATGATTTACTGCGTTTAGCAACGTTTGAAGCGCTTTATGAACACTTTAGAAAAACTGACTTTAATGCCTATGGCTGGCCAACGTGGCCGAGCGATTTCCAATCACCTGAATCGGCAAGCGTTAAAAAGTTTATTAAAGAAAATCAACAACGTATTAATTACTTCATCTATGTGCAATGGCTAGCCCATCGTCAACTCGAGTTGGTCAGTGATACCGCGCAAGAACAAGGTATGCCAATTGGTTTGTATCTTGATCTTGCCGTAGGTTGTGACGGCTCAGGTGTTGATGTTTGGTCAGATAAAGAAGTTTACGTTGCTGGTGCGGCAGTTGGCGCGCCACCAGATGCAATGAACGTGTTAGGGCAAGATTGGGGCTTAACGCCAATTAACCCTGTGGCATTACAAAAACAAGGTTATTTGCCTTTAGTAAAAGCACTGCGCGCAAACATGCAATATGCAGGTGCGTTACGTATCGATCATATTTTAGGGTTAATGCGCCAATATTGGGTCGCGCCCGGTATGGCTGCTGACCAAGGGGTGTACATCACCTTTCCGTTTGAAGATATTTTACGCATTATCGCGTTAGAGTCTCGCCGTAATCAATGTGTGGTGATTGGTGAAGACTTAGGCACAGTGCCAGATGGTTTTAGTGAAATTATGGCGGCTGCAGGTTTGTTATCATACAAAGTGTTGTTTTTCGAGAAATGGGAATCAGGCTTTTTTAAGCGCCCAGAATTATACCCAAGCCAGTCGATGGTAACGGTTTCTACTCACGACTTACCGACCCTTTCAGGTTGGTGGACGGGTAAAGATTTACACTGGCGCCAACAACTCAATTTATACCCAAATGAACAAATGGGCCAAGCGGAACGTGATTCACGAGTGAATGAGCGTGCCTTATTAATTGCTGCTTTGGACGATTTACAAACCATCAATATGCAAGAGCAACCTCAGCAAGCTCCAGCAACGATGAACAGAGAATTAACCTTAGCAACACAGAAGTTTTTAGCTCAGGCCAACAGCCATATTCAATTGATCCCACTTGAAGATGCGCTAGAGGTTGTTGAGCAAGTCAATATTCCAGGCACTATTGATGAACACCCAAACTGGTTACAAAAACTTCCTATTACGTTAGAGCAATGGGAAACAACTGATTCTATCAACCAATTGGCAAGTGCAATGAATATCGCCAGACCAAGAAGCTGAGTGAAATTATGATGGATAAAAACAAAAACAAACAGTGATGACATGAAAAGTAAACGTTGAGCTTAACAATGAATCACCTAAACTAACCGTGTGAAAATATAATGAACTTAATTATGAACTTTTTAATAAAAAAACTAATAAAAACAAATGTTAGCACCTATTTCTCAATTGCCTTGCTTAGTGTTGGCTTAACTGCCTGTGGCGGTGGTCAATCAAGTGATCAACAATCGACAGAATCACCTCAAGCACAAACACCTGTGGTTGATTCAACGCCGATTTCATTAAATCAAAATATTGTCTCTCGCACCGCGGCTGACTTAGCCCCTTACCTGACGCGAAATATTCAAGACGAGGTTTTCTATTTCGTTATGCCCGATCGTTTCAGTAATGGTGATACCGACAATGATCAAGGTTCAAAAACCTTAGCCATTTCTGCTGGTGGCTTTGATAAAACGGATAAAGGCATGTACCACGGCGGCGACATTAAAGGTTTAGAAAATAAATTACCGTATTTAAAAGAGCTCGGCATTAGCGCCATTTGGTTAACCCCTATTTTGCGTAACCAAGCGATGCAAGCTGACGGCGCGGGTTATCATGGCTATTGGGTGCTAGATTTTACTGAAATCGACCCTCACTTAGGCACAAATGAAGAGATGAAAGCCTTTATAGATGCCGCTCATAAAGAAAACATCAAGGTGTTTTTCGACATTATTACTAACCACACTGCCGATGTAATTAAGTTCACTGAATGTCATGGTGCTGACGGTTTACAGTGGTTAGTTCAAGACAGTAATGGCTGCCCTTACAAGTCATTAGCGCAACTTGCCGCTGGCGATAAATACACGGTTGTGGTGCCAAAAGGACAAGAAAATATCAAAGTGCCTGCGTGGTTAAATAACGTCAATTATTATCACAACCAAGGCGACTCAACCTTTGAAGGCGAAAACTCAGTTTACGGTGACTTTGCAGGTTTAGACGATGTTGATACCAACAATCCTGAAGTTGTGCGTTTAATGACAGATACGTTTAAAGATTTAATTTCTGATTTCAAACCTGATGGATTTCGTATCGACACAGTTAAGCATGTGAATGTCGAATTTTGGGCTGAATTTGCCCCCGCATTAGTGAAGCATGCGCAAGAAATTGGCATTCCAGAGTTTTTCATGTTTGGCGAAGTGTATAGTTTTGATAGCAAAGAATTAAGCACATTCACTACCACAGGTAAAATACAATCGATTCTAGATTTTGCGTTTCAAGGCACTGTTTACGATGCGGTGATCAATCAAAAAGGCACTGATGTTATTGATCGTTGGTTAGCAAACGATAGCTTTTATTTAGACGAAGATAGCAATGCGAACCAATTGCTTAACTTTACCGGCAATCATGACATGGGGCGTTTTGCTCATTCATTAGCGAAAAGTGCTTTCAATTACAACGAACAACAGCAAATTGACAGAAACCTACTTGCTTCAGCCATGATGTATTTTATGCGCGGCATTCCAATTGTTTATTATGGTGACGAACAAGGTTTTGTTGGCGATGGTGGTGACAAAGACTCACGCCAAGACATGATGCCATCTTTTGTTGACAGCTATAACGATGATGACTTAATTGCCACTGATGCGACTACGGCGGCAGACAATTTTGACCAACAACATCTGTTTTATACTCAGCTTGCCGAATTTGCCGACGTGTATTATCAATATCCAGCGTTACGACACGGGCAGCAAAGCAGCTTGTATCATCAAACTACCGCTGGAATCTATGCGCTGGCACGCACAAGTGATAAGTATGATGATGTCATAGTGGTTTTTAACACCGCAGATAGCACCAAAACAGCTAGCTTTGACGTGAACAACACTGATCTGCAAGTGGTTTATCAAGCGATAAATTCTG
>DAINNQ010000156.1:0-6353 GCA_036735825.1 Alteromonadaceae bacterium
GTTTCAAATAAGCATAAAGTTTTCCGTTTGATAAGTTTTCTATTTGATAATTTTAGCTTGATAAATCAATAAACATTTTACTTTTGCTATGACTTATTAACACAACACTATTCGCTAAGCTTTATAGTTGAATGCTCTCACCTAGTTGCGTTATTTAAAACGCTTGTTTAAACTGTCTGTATTAATTGAGCAGTAGAAGCGGTTGTAATTGAATGAGCACTAAAAACAAAATACTTGATGCGGCAGAAAACCTTTTTGCTGATAAAGGCTTTAATGGTACGTCGTTAAGAGAAATTACCAGTTTAGCTGATGTTAATTTAGCTGCTGTAAATTATCACTTTGGCTCCAAAAAGGAGCTGATCAAAGCCGTGATGTCTCGTTATATGAATGAACTTTCACCTAAATTAGAAGCGTCGTTGTCAGCCATTTGCCAACAAACTCAGCAGCCTAATTTAGTGGAAGTTTTTTCTGCTTTTATTGACCCATTATTATCGCTTAATGTTTTTAAAGAAAAAGGTACGAGTAACTTTCTTCAATTACTTGGTCGAGGATATACCGATAGCCAAGGCTTTTTACGTTGGTTTTTAACCACACAATATCCCGGTGTTATTGAGAATTTTGTCAGTGCAGTACAAAGAGCTTATCCAGAGTTAACTGCGGAAGATATCTTTTGGCGATTACATTTCACTATGGGCACTGTGGTATTTACCATGTCATCAAGTGATGCGCTTATGGATATTGCTCAAAGTGACTTCCATCAGCAATTAGATATTTCAGATGTTATTCATAAAGTGATCCCATTTGTTGCAGCAGGGGTTGGTGCTCCTCTTAATAATTAATAAATTTGATTGCTAGTTCTATTCATGGCTTTGTTATTTCACGTTATTTCGGTAAAGTAGCTGCATATTCGTTAACAAAGCTTTAAATATGGGTCCAATAATGATGGACGTGCTTGGCACGTCATTGACAGAAGAAGACAAAGAGCTTCTTCAACATCCTTTAGTGGGTGGTTTAATTTTATTCACACGTAATTTTCATTCTCCTCAACAAATTTCTGACCTTGTCGCTGATATTCGTAAATCTGCGAAAAAAGAGTTATTAATAGCTGTTGATCATGAAGGTGGCAGAGTTCAGCGTTTTCGCGATGGTTTTGTCGAAATACCAGCAATGGGAAGCATTTATGAGAGCTGTTTAAAAGATTTACCCAAAGCGCAAATCATGGCCAAACAATACGGTGCATTAATGGCGTTAGAAGTGCAAGCGGTAGGGATTGACATCAGCTTTGCGCCTGTACTTGATATCAATGATGTCAGCGAAGTCATTGGTCAACGCAGCTTTCATAAAGACCCCGAACTAGTGATCCCATTAGCTACTGCATTTATTGATGGAATGCATTCTGTTGGCATGAAAGCTACCGGCAAGCATTTCCCAGGTCATGGTAGTGTTCGAGCGGATTCTCACATTGATTTACCGATAGATAGCCGAAAATATCAACAAATTGAAGCACTTGATTTACTCCCGTTTAAACAACTTATTGCTTCAGGTCATGTTGATGCATTAATGCCCGCCCATGTGATTTATCCTGATGTTTCAAGTAAGTCGGTTGGTTTTTCGCAAACATGGTTACAAACTATTTTACGTGGCCAGTTAAAGTTCAACGGGGTCATTTTTAGTGATGATTTGTCCATGGAAGCGGCATCATCAATTGGTGGTTATATCGAACGCAATGAAGCGGCACAAGAGGCTGGCTGTGATATGTTATTAGTTTGTAATAATCGTCAAGCGTGTATAGATGTGATTGATAATGCCAATATTGAGATTAAAGTAGAGAGTAACAGCCGAATCGAAAAAATGTTAAAAACTCAGCAATCCACTTGGCTTGAAATGAAAGAATCTGCTTTATGGCAACAGTTAACTCAAAACGTCGTGAAAAATTAAAAGCTTTAACAAACATTTGTCATCGTCAAAGGTGAGCTTAAAAACGCTAACATTTAGTTGCAGAAAGTGAAGTGGTAAAAGTTAAGCTACAAAGAATAAAAAGGTAGATCTTATTATCGAGACATATATTTAATGATGAACAATAAAACCATACTAATCATTTCTGCTCCTATTGCCGCGGTCATTTCCTATTTTTTGTTACTCAATCTAGGTTTAGCAGAAAAGCCAGCCATAGCCGCCGCGATAACACTATTAACGGTTATTTGGTGGGTGACTGAAGCTATTCCTATCCCAGCAACGTCATTAGTGCCTTTTGTATTATTGCCTTTGTTTGGCATTGTTGATCATAAAATTGTTTCTTCTTCATTAGGCAGTCACGTGATTTTATTACTTATGGGCGCATTTATGCTGTCTAAAGCAATCGAGAAAAGTGGTACTCACCAACGCTTAGCGGTGTACATGGTTAAATTTGTCGGCGTCAGTAGCGCTAAACGATTAGTATTAGGCTTTATGCTGGCGTCAGGTGTTCTAAGTATGTGGATTTCTAATACCGCCACGACTTTGATCATGTTGCCTATCGCGCTAGCAATCCTTGCTCATGTTAATAATCCCAAACTGACTACCGCTTTAATTTTAGGTATAGCCTATGCGGCAAGTGTAGGAGGAATAGGTACGCCAATAGGTACGCCACCCAATGTGATTTTTATGGGAATTTATGAAGAGCAAACGGGTAAAGAGTTTAGCTTTTTATCGTGGATGAAAATAGGCGTGCCTATCGTTTTGGTTGTATTGCCTATCATGGCTCTTTGGTTAACACGTAGTGTTCGTTTAAATGAAAAAATAGTACTACCGCAATTAGGAGCATGGCGAGTAGAAGAAAGCAGAACTTTATGGGTTTTTGGAATTACCGCTTTAGCATGGATCACTCGAAAAGAACCGTTTGGTGGATGGAGCGAATTGTTAGATATTCCGCTAGCAGGTGACAGTACCATAGCGCTTTTAGCTGTTGTGGTGATGTTTTTGATCCCAAATGGCAAAGGCTCTCGTTTGCTTGATTGGGAAAGTGCAAAAGAAATTCCCTGGGGAATGTTGTTGTTATTTGCTGGAGGTATCGCGATTGCTAAAGGTTTTGTTGCATCGGGTTTGAGCGATATTTTAGGGCAATGGTTAACATCGTTGTCTAATCTTCCAGCCTTTTTAATGATCTTAACTATTTGCTTAGTGGTCACTTATTTAACTGAAATCACTAGTAATACGGCCACTGCGACATTGCTTATGCCTATTTTAGCGGTAGCAGCACTATCTTCTGGGTATGATCCTACCGTATTTATGATCCCTGCGGCTATGTGTGCTAGTTGTGCATTTATGTTACCTGTTGCCACTGCGCCGAACGCTATCGCTTATGGCACGGGAGAAATCACGATTCAAGAAATGGTCAAAGAAGGGGCTATTTTGAGTTTTCTGGTTTCGACTTTTGTTGCCTTGATGTGTTATTTTTTATTACTTTTGTAATTCATTGTTTTTAATAGATACGCTTTAAAACAGACATTAAAAAGTTTTATAAAATACATATCGTTTTTATTAAGAGTAAAAAAAAGCCTTAGTTAAAACTAAGGCTGGAACTTGTGTTCAAAAGTCTTCTAGAGGTCACAAAATTAACAGCGCGAGGTTAGCGAGCAATTAACTAAAGCTAGAATACTGTGAAAATATGACATTATTATGACGAAAATAGACTTATTAAGCATTATGTTTTATAGCCGTTATTTAGCTGTTATTTTCCCAAATAAACGTTCTCAAAGATCCTTCAGCTAGAACGATTTTTTGTGATCAGTCAAAATTTAAAAAGGCCCAATGTGAACAAGAAAAAACTACAACATTTTTACATTGCAGAAGATCAGTCTATCTATTTACTTAGCCACAAAGATGCGACTAAATTAAAACAATGGGTTGAATTGTGTAAGCAGCAATTGTCTTTACTGGGCTATCAAAACATTTCATTAATAGGCAAAGGCGCATACGGCTTTGTTTTTGGTGGTGAAGATGAACAAAATCAAGCGCATGTGTTTAAATTTTCACGTATTAATTTACCCCAACATGTACAAGACAGATTAGCGGAAGAAGCTGAAATTCAAGCACAGCTTGCTCATGATCGCATTCCTCAAGTAATTGAATATTATAAAATTAAGCGCCAATCCATTTTACATATGAAACGAGCACCAGGTATCGATTTAGAACGATATTCGCAAATGCATGGTCCGCTTGCGCCTGAATTGATCATGAATATCACTTTGCAACTAGCCGATATTCTCTTGTATTTACGAAATGTGAGTTTACACAAAAAAGGCAAACCTTATGTGCATGGTGATATTAAACCCTCAAACGTTGTTTATGATGAGTTAACAAACAAAGTCTACCTTGTTGATTGGGGTTCTGCTGTTAGCGCTCAATTGGATGTGCGAGGGCAGACCACCAATCACAATATAATGGACTTAATGAGTAGTGATTTACAAAACTCAAATGCTCGTTTAGGTGATGTTTATTTTATTGGACCTGAGCAAATTAATGGTGAAATGTCATCACCACGCTTTGATGAACAAGGCTTAGCGGCAACTATTTATGCTTTAGCGTCTGGGCAATCTTGTCGCTATGGACATCAAGTGATTTCCCCTTGCTCATTAGGTTTACCCAAAACATTGGCTAAAATTATTGAGGCTATGCTTTCTGGCGATAAAAATACTCGCAATAAAGCAGGAGATTACTTTTTTGCTCATTTACCTTTGTTAAAAAATACCGTGCTTGCGCCTACGCCAACCAAAGCGGTGATAGCGTCTTTGATCCCCATTTGGTGTAAATCAAGCGCTCATGAAATTGATACTGTGGTTTATGGTTCGCGTAAGTCTTTTTTACGTGAAGAAAGTGAGAAAGAATCACTAAGAGATATTGATGATGCCCAGTTAGAAAAATATTATAAAAATTATTTGATGGGCATGGGCGATACAGAAAAAGCATTTATTGCTGCTGTTAGCCGTTTGGCTAGTTTCCCAGTTGTTGGTGGTCTGGCAATTCGCTGGGAAAAAGATGGTGTTTATATTGACTCTAATTTAACCATGTTCAACGAATCATTAAAAAATTCGTTCAAAAGCGCAGTAAATAATATGATCCACTTGGCTCAAGGAATTTTTCGAGTCGGTGTTTTTAAAAGTTGTTTGTTTAATGCCAGAAATACGTTGCATGTTGAACGTGAAGATGAAAGCGAATCATTTGTCGCTCAACCAGAACAAAAAATTCCTTTTGATATTAGTGATGTGCCTGAGCTGGATGACATTACTCGTTTACACTCATATTTTGAAGACGGCAAAGATCCTGACGAATACCTTTATTTACCTGATGAAATTATGGCCGTGCTCGCTAAGCTCAATCAGATCCATCATACTGGATGCATTATTTTTGAAGTTTTGCCCACGCACCTTAAAATTCACAGTTATTTAATGTTGCTTAACCACGACAAGGAAGACGAATTTAAACAACACTTAGCTCAAATTTTACAATTATTGCCTACAATTACAGGGCAGGGAATTTCTGGCTTTATGAAATTACCTTATAAAGATACGCGCTTTTTCGAACATATCAGTAGCTTGCCTGAAAAGTATTATCCAGCAAATCCAAAACTGAAGAAGTAACTAAACTTCAAAGCAACGGTAAGCAAAGAGAAGACAATAAACATTAATTGATGCAAAAATTAAGGGTAAAAAATGAATGACAAGCTAGGTGAAATGGCATGGTTAGATTTATCCGTTAAAAATGCCACAGAGGTGAAAAACTTTTATCAAAAAGTCATCGGTTGGCAAACGGAAGAAGTTTCAATGGGCGATTACAGTGACTACACCATGATGTCGCCAGAATCCAATGCTCCTGTGGGTGGCGTTTGTCATGCCCAAGGTGTTAATAATGATTTACCGCCAGCATGGTTACCGTATTTTTTAGTGGCTGATGCTAATGAGTCGGTTAAGCAAGTACTTGAAAATGGTGGTGAATTAGTCACTGAAATAAAATCAATGGGCAAAGATAAATACGCGGTGATCAAAGATCCTGCTGGCGCAGTGTGCGCTATTTATCAAAAAGGATAACAAATCTCTTTAAGCACAAGAACATTAAATTGGAATGATTTTTGTTACATCAGGGACTGATAAAAACTCATCGAATGCTTGCGCTAAACGGTCTGTTTCAGCTAGCACAGTGCGCCAGTATTGAATACGAGTTGGCGCATCCATTTCAGTAAAATCTTTTCTGTCTGGTATTTTTTGAAAAGGTAATCCAGCAATAAAGTCATCAGAAGGGACTAACATAACCACATTTTTATAATGCTCTTTACTCACACTTCTTGATAGGTTTTTATCAAACCAGCCCGCTTTGGG
>DAINNQ010000157.1:0-6338 GCA_036735825.1 Alteromonadaceae bacterium
ACACAAATACCAGTCATTCCCTCTTCACACAAAGGAGTGTCTTGCACGCGATGTGCGCCAAACTTTTCAGGTAACCCTGTGGTTGTTCCCCATAAACCTTTAAAATCATCAATACCTTGACCAAAAATTACCGTATTGTCATTTTCAGCTAACGCATCATGCATTGCAGTTGCTAGCGCTTTACCATAAGAAATTGTTTTCACTTGTTTACCACTCTTTAAAACACGTGCTGTAACAGCTGTTCTTTGCCCGGAAGAGGGCTATTTTCGGCAAATTGTACACTTGCTGCTATTTCAGTTAGCAACTCAGCTCGAAATTGAGTTGCCATTTCGAGATCTGTTTCTAATGGGTCATTAGCTTTCCAATCATCCACTTCACTTTGATCACGATAACCACCTTGAAAATCATCGCCTGTACCTACATGCTCTTTATAACGGCTGGTATACACTTCAACAAATACTGGACGGGGATCAGCTTTCACTGTTTCAATAAGTAGTGAAAATTGCTCTGCTATTTTGACAAAATCATATCCTTCTCTGATCTGATGTGTTTCAATTCCATAGCTTTGAACATGTTCTAAAATACGATAACTTTGTCGATCTTCTAACTTAGAATGAACAGCATATCGATTATTTTCACACACAAAAATCATTGGTATTTGATGTAACGCAGCATAATTCAATGACTCATGAAAAACTCCCTCTTCGGTAGCCCCATCACCAAAAACAACCACATTCAGCTGTTGTTTATTCAACATTTTGGCAGCTAAAGCAGAACCAACGGCATTTGAAATACTACTTGCTACTACTGCCGATGTACCGACAAACCCCACATCTGGCGCAGCTAAATGCATAGAACCACCTTTACCACCACAGCATCCATCAATTCGGCCATACAGCTCTGCCATCATCGCATTAAGATCACCACCTTTAGCGAGATAAAAGGCGTGTGAACGATAGGTAGAAAATAATAAATCTTGTGTTGATAACGCATGACAAATACCCACAGCGACAGCTTCTTGACCAATAGAGAGGTGTACCGGACTTTGAATTTTATCGGTGTGATAACGCGCGATAATATCTTCTTCAACAAGTCTTATTCTAAGGGTTTTCTTAAAAAGTTCGCTATAAAGCGGATTTTTATTCATTTATATTTTTACCTTTTAATGTCAAAGAATTTACGTCGTTATTATCGACAAGCAATAATTTAGCCAGAATTAGCGACGGTAGTGCAACATAAATAACATTGTTCAATAGCATTTGTTTAATTTGACACAATGAGAAACGGCTAACCTCACTGACTTCTTGATCATGTGGCTTTCGAGCCTGCCATTCTTGTTCGGAAATTTTTACCGCAAAAAGATAAGGTGCTTCAACAAAGCGATTAGGACAAATAGACATACTGTCTAGTCTTATTAACCGCTCCGTAAGGACATCAATACCAGTTTCTTCTTTTAATTCTCGTATTGCACCTTGTTCTGCACTTTCATTTTCATTACAGCCGCCAGCAGGTAGTTCCCACGTTTTATCATTAATGACTGGTCGATTAACCTTAACCAAAATAACATCTTGCTCAACTAAGGTTAACACCGCAACCTGTTTTCCATGAGGTTCAACCGTAAAATACCCTCCTCTATTTTTCACAGAAAACCATAGATTTTCATGCATCTCAGTGACGGGAATTAACTTAGGGCATAATATCATCGTTGTAAAAAGCACTGATTATTAGCAACTCTAGCTCGCCAATAATCCAGTAGGTCTTGCATGGTTGTTTCAAATAAAATTTCAGGTTGCCATCCCGTGTGAGACTGAAACTTACTTGTGTTAGGCAGTTGTAGATCCGCATCTAAGGGTCTAACTCGTGAAGATTCTTGTTCAACTCTAATATCGTCTCGAGTCGAAAGTGAGATCAAATGATTTAGCATTTCTTCAACAGTGCACGAGAAGCTACCGCCAATATTATAATATTCTCCAGCAATAGGGTTATGCGTAACAAGAAGGTAATAAGCACGGACAGCATCTCGCACATCTGACCATGTTCTCAGTGATTTTAGATTACCCGTTTTTACAACCGGCGGTAGTAATCCCGCTTCAATCATAGCGATTTGCTTTGCAAAGCTCGATTCAGCGAATACATCTCCTCGTCTTGGCCCAGTATGAGTGAACATTCGAGTTGAAATACATTTTTGGCCATAAGCTTCAGCATGAAAGCGACCAATTAAATCTGTGCCAATTTTTGAAATAGAATAAGGTGATGCTGGATGAAAACTGCATTCTTCATCAATAGGAAGTTTTTCTTGAGGTACGCGTCCAAACACTTCTGATGAAGAACAAACATGAATAATTGGATCAACATTAGGATCATGCCTGAGTGCTTCAAGTAAACGTTCAGTACCTAATATATTCGTATCAAGAGTTTGTAACGGGGCCGTAAAGCTGGTTGAAGGATAACTTTGAGCCGCCAAATGAAATACATAATCAGGCTGGCTTTGCTTAATGACATTTACTAAAGAGATGTAGTCGGTTAGATCGCCATCAAGAAAAAACACCCGCTCTTTCTTATTCACCAGCGGTAACAAATGCTCAACATTGTCTAACGGGCTTCGCCATCTGCACATACCATAAATATCCCAATCGGTATGTTTTAATAAATAATCAGCTAAATGAGAGCCTACCATACCGGTAATACCGGTTATTAACACACGTTTTTTCATAACTATTCTTGACCTAATTCAGACAGTGCCCGCGCATAAGATTCTGGTGTACCAATGTCGTATAAAGGAGATGATGTTACATAACAAAAGAATGACTGACCAATCAAAACAGGGAATACATCATACTCAAGTGAGAACTTTTTCATTTTATCAAATTGATTATATAGCGTTTTATTAAAGATATATATGCCAGCATTTACTAAACCTGGTAATTTAACCCCTTGTTTTTCTGTAAAATTTGATATTTCATTTACATTATTGATTGTCAACGAACCAAAGGATGAAATATCATCCACGCGCGTTGCGACTAATGTATATTTAGATTTTTTTACTTGATGAAACTCAATTACCTGTTTTAAATTTGTTTTACAGTAAGAGTCGCCATTAAGAACAAAAAACTCTTCGTGGTGAATTTTAGTAAGAGCATGATTAATAGCGCCTCCTGTACCAAGTAACTCAGTTTCGACAACAATCTCTACATCTAGCAATTGATGCCATTGCGGAAGGTGTTCTATTATGTATTCGCTCATGTACCCTGTAGATAGCACAACTCGGGTTATCCCCTGAAAAGACAACTCTTTTAGCAAAAAAGTTAAAAAGGACTGCCCATTAAATTCAGCCATTGGCTTAGGGCGATCATTAACCACTGACCGTAATCGGCTACCTAAACCACCACAAAGAATAATGGCTTCAGAAATATCTAATAATTCATTTGTCTGATAATAAATAATATCGTCTCCTTAAATAACACTTACTACTCAAATTGCCTTATCAAATTAGGTTCTGTTTGGATAAATTTCCCATCCAAATAATCATCGACAATTTTATCTTGGTATAACTGATAAATAAGCCTTAAATGCTCTGGACGCCAGTCATGCCCCATCCACAATTTACCTGCGTTTTTATTAGCTACAGGAGTTTTTAATTTACCTTGTTCCGCTATTGCAACTAATGTAGGGAGTTCTTTTGCTATTTGAACCACAGATCTAGCCGCCAAATCATGTATTCCATCGCCTCTAACTAGCTCAGATACACATTGATGTATCACATCGCCAGCATCTAGCTGTTGCGTTAACTCATGTACTGTCATTCCGGTCATTTGTGGCTCAAGCATGTAACTTGGCCAAAAATGCGTCACTCCACCTCTATACCATGGTGATAGCCCGCCATGGATATTCCATTTTTTTCCAGATACAGTTGATAATGTTTGTTCAGTCAACATATGGCAGCCATAACTTAGCAATAAATCAGGGGCTTGTTGTGATAAAAATCTGCAAGTTTTTTCAGAATTGAGCGTTGCATGAGTAACATTTAAAACAGGCACATCAGGAAATGTATTTTGGCTAAAAAAACACTGTTCAGCTTTAGCTCTATTTGCAAAGTGCAAATTGAAAAGTTGTTTCAATTCGTCTGAAAGCGTTTCTGGAGCTTGCGGAACATGCTCTTCACGTTGCTCAATGACTAGCCCAGAAAGTTTTCCGGTAGCAGCTAAAGCTCTTGCAATATATGCGTGTCTTGGATGACTACCAGTAACAAATACCACCTTCATAATGAATCTAACTCCACACCATATTTGATTAAATTTTCAGACTCTAAACGTTTTATTAAAGGAAACAAATCCTGAACATCACAACCAACTTTCTCGGCAATTTTAAACAGGTCATGCCCCCCATCACTATTGTTTAAAATGGTTAAAATTGCATTTAAATACAATCGACCATCAAAAATGCTGTCAGTAGATTGACTTCTAGTCTGCTCTGAATTCATTGATGGATATAAATTACGTTTACCTAACTGGGGTTCGCCAAACGGTGATTGGTTGATAGGATAACCACACATTTCAGCATTTAATAAAAAGGTTTCTAATTGGTCGATAGAATCTTGTAACGATGCAATTGACATAAACTCTTTAGTATCTAATGAGTTATGATAGCCATTATATTCTGTGGTAAACGTTTTAGCTATTTGCACCATAGGTAAATTAAAGCCTGGTGCACAGTATTGTCGCTCATCAGAACCACCCGTAGGGCAAAATGGCAAAGTTCTAACGCGATTGGACTTTTGTAGATACTTAGCACACCGATCAAATAATCCATCATTCATACGGCTATGCTTAATGCGGATTTTCTCTTGATCACCGCCTAGACAGGTTAGTATTGCTCCTGAAATGAGGTTTTCTTGTAAATGCTTACCATAGTTATGTAAAAAACACAGGCTACCAATAGTTTCAGGATTTAGTAAAAATCGATAACTGTAACGTCTTTTCGGCCATTTTAGCATTCTTAGATATAAGCCAAGCAACACTAATGGCCCTGACAATTCATTGTTTGCTAGTGAAGGGTGGCACAAGTAACTAGTTAACAAAATTTCTTTCTGGCTTTCTCCGTTTAACAAGCAATGACTAAAGGGGACGCCACCATCAATAAATTCACTGTTTATCTCAACCCGGTAATTGCCAGGTACTAGTGATTGCCGTTGCTGTTCAGACAAACAAAAGCCCCATTTTTCGTGGTAATAACTGGTGACGTAAGGGATCGCTTCTGGTTGATTAGGCAAACTATGCAAGTGAGGCTGTAATGCATCTAAGCTCAGTTCGCCTCGAAAAGGAGCAGAATAATTAACAACATGTAAATTATTCTCACGAAGATCTACGACAACCTCTCCATTTGGCGCGATCAACTTTGCTGAATGGCAGTGCCATTCTTTTGGCACAATCCAATCAAATACCTGACTCCCTGTCGGCACTTTTTCCATCTTTAACGGCATAAATTGCTGAAAGTAGCGTAATGACTGCTCAATACCAGGCCCAGTTATTGAACGTAAAAGCGGAAACAAGTCATCAAATGCTTTATTAAGTAATTCATATTCTTCAATATCTTTTTGTTCTTCTAACATAACCTTCGGTTCTTCAAGGGCACTATTGTCACTGTATAACGACATCTTATCTAAACTCTACATAATAAATTGAGATCTAAGAAATATTTCAGTAATTCAGCATTTTTCGTGCCTATTTTCTAAGAATAATTAACAACCCAATACAACTCGAGTTATTTCATGGTACTTTATTTGCTAAGCTTTCAATATCTAAATAAAAATAGTGAATACTATGGCAAACTCTCTTCTAGATGATAACTTAGCGATCATTAATAGCCGCTGGCCAACATTGCATCAACAATTAGTTTCCGCAAATCACGGTAGTCTAATCGTTTCTACCGAAGAAAATACTATAGTTATCAACGACATTCAATTAACCAGTAATTATGATAGAGAAGCTGAAGCACAACTCCAAGCAGCGAGAATAGCTAGCGGATCTTCGTCTGCTTTTATTTATGGGCCAGGTCTTGGCGATTCAGCAAGATGTTTGCTAGCAAGAGATGAGCTCACATCGTTACATGTTGTCATTCTTAATTTAGCCGTATTTTTACACTCATTAAATGTTGCATCACATATTGATTGGCTTAGCGACACTCGCGTTATTTTACACGATGCTTCTGAAATTAAAGATGTTTATCCACCATTTTGCGCTAATCCCGCAGAATTAATTCTCATTGATGAACAACATATTGTGCTCAGAGACAAAATAGCGACGGAATTAAATAACGATTATATCCAAAATCAATTTAAT
>DAINNQ010000158.1:0-6294 GCA_036735825.1 Alteromonadaceae bacterium
GCCTTGGGCAACATAAATATATGGGCGCATAGGGTCAAGCACGACACCCGCAGAGTTTGGTATCACGCTGTCTATCACTAACTCACTAAACTCAGTATTGTCAAAATCACCTTTGCTAAATGTTACGGCAATTGTGCCCGTTAAAGCGTCACTGGCATTTTGAGGAGCTAAGGTAATGGTTGCTGCGTGAATACCATTCTCGCTAACTTTGCTAGGATCTACAGTAACCGTTAAGTTGTTATTAACGTTATCAGCGGATAAATCTAACCAATCAACATTGCTACTTGCTTGCCAAGCCACCATTGATTGCTTATTGGTTAAAATATTTACCGTATGAGTTAACGTTGCTTTATTTAACTGCTGGTTGAAAGCTAATGCTGGGTTATTACTAAACAACCTAACTTCATCAACAGCTACTTCAATTTGAACTACGGTTGAACTGCCACTGACGGGATCTGTGATAGTAATCGAGCCATTCAGTAATCCCCAAGTCGTAATGTTCTTTTCATCAATGGCAATGGTGATCGTCGCTACACCGTCAACTGTTGACGTTTCGATGATCAACCAATCATTGTTTGAACTTGCCTGCCATGAATCGCTCATGCCAGTTAACGTGATTTGTTGTTCTTCAATCGTGCTGTTACCGAAAGTGGTGCTAAAAGTGACTTGATTACTTGAAACGTTAAACTGTTCCACATTAATTAGTTCAACTTGTTGTGCATTACTTGCATGAATAACTAAGCGCTTATCGTCTGCTGATAAGTTGATATCACTCGGTTGCTGCCCTTGAGTGCGTATCGTATTAACAAGTGATTGAGCATTGTCGTAAACGTCAATAATAAAACCATTTACGGGATCAAAACGGCTAAAATGCGCTCGACTATTTAAAGACTTAGTTAATGTTAGCGTTACGTTATTTTCTGCCTGAGCTAATAAGCCATTATCTGTAAAAATGTCACCGTCAAAGCTTATCCATTCGCTGGTAGGGCTTATTGCATAAATACCTGTTTCATTATCATCAACAATAAAGTTGCTAACTGTTTGATTTTCTTCAAGTAGCTCTGGACGATATTGATGAGTTTGCTCAACAATAATTTTCTCATTGGTAAAATCGTTGATTGCTGCACTATAACGTTTAAATGACGAATCAGATAAATCAAGGGCATAAAATGCTTGAGTAACCGAGGCTTGGTCTGTTCGCGAGGTGAAATAAGGTGCAGTAGTATCCCAAAACAAGCGTTGTAAATTATCATCCGCAAACTCTAAAGTTTGCGTGACAATAAAATGACGACCTGCAAAACTAACGTATTGCTGTGGTTCATATTCTATTGTAGGTTCTGCTATTTCAGTAACGCTATTATCAACTAAATTAATTTGATATCTGTGGGTGATAACTGTGGTTGTTTCATCTTCATTGGTGATCGTTTCATCAGCTTTTGCAATTAACATTTGTCCATCAGGATGAAGTAGAAAACCGGCTAATAAACTTTCTTCAGGAGAGACGTCAAGCGTAGAAAGTAACTCGCCTGTATATTGATGATAAACCTTGAGCTGATTATTCTCGCCAATATAGACATGCGGTAAATAAGTTGAATTGACGATGGCATTATTATTAACAACAAGATCGCTAATAACAATGTTATCACTGCTGTCAGCGGATTGATAAAATGAAATTTGAATGGTTTCAGCAACTACTTGCTCATTAATATTGTTTTCACTATCTACCGCGTTAATAGTAATGACTGCGCTATTTTGTGCTTCAGTGAAATTTGCTTCAGGTTTAACATTTACTATTAACTCGTTGCTATTACTAGTGCGCGTCAAAGATAACCAATCGACACCCGTTGTCGCTTGCCAACTGATAGGCAAAGGACTATTGGTATTTATCATTAACTTTTTAGACGTTGCCGAGATATTTGCTAGTTGAGTAAACGACATCGTTGATTGATTACTAAACAAATAGTGCTTGTCTAAACCTATTTCTACGGGAATAACTTTGCTATCGCCAGTGGTTGTTTCAGTTAAGGTAATGTTGCCTTGGTAAAGCTGGGCATCAGTGAACGTTGAAATATCAGGCGTTAATGTTAATACTGCATCGCCAGTACCCGAGTCAATATCAAAAGTTAACCAATCAACATCACTTGCAACTGACCATTCGTTACTTTCACTCGTAATGGCTAAAGTTTGTGAGGCAATGGATGTATCGCCTAGAGTGCCACGAAAACTGACGAGGTTTTTATCTGTGATTAATTGCCAAACTAGTAGCGAAACATCAATATCATGATGCACTAATTCAACTTTATCGACATTACCTGTTGAGAGGCGCAATTTGGTTTGATAGAGATCAGCAATAATATTTTCAGCGCTGATAACATTCACATATAAAGTAGCAGAATTGGCAGTTACATTTTCAGTACGATAATTAAGCCAAGCAGCAGGTTGGCTGTCGGGAGCAAAACCAACTAATAAACCTTCACCTTGAAAGCTAATATCGACCTTAAATGTATCATCAGAAACCTGCAAAAATTCATTGCTAAAACTAATGCTAGATGTATTAGCAGAGATTGAATATTTATCTGATTTGTCATTTGAGCTGCCGCCACATGATTGTAGTGCAGTTGCTAGAAATAAAACGAATGTAATACGAAAAAACTTATTCAGATATTCCTTCATACGGTTCCCTATTGTTGTTAACAGCTTATCGGGTTGCATCTTTAATTTTAATATTTTGCGTGATTCTTTCGCTAATGTAAAAACTTATCATAATTTAATCATCAATAAGGACATTTTCTTGAGTAAAAGGTAGAATAGTTAGATGTTTTGCACTAAATTGACTTATCTTTTTTGACACTAATAAAATCGCATTGTTAAACATTGAATAAATCGATATTACATACCAGCATAGATTTGCTTTCTCGACGTGAACATTCCATTCAAGAAATGCAAAAGAAACTCAAGCAGCGTGAACATCAATCAGATGAGATTGATGAAGTTATCGACTATTTAATCGCGAATGATTATTTGAGTGAACAACGCTTTGCTGAAAGCATGTACCGAATGAGAGCCAATAAAGGCTTTGGAAAACGCTACATTGAAAATGAGCTTATGCAAAAAGGGATTCATTCATCATTGGTTCGTGATGCGGCTGAAATCCTTGAGATAGATTGGTATGAACAAGTTCAAGCTGTGTATGATAAAAAATATGGTCAAAGCGATATAAAAGATCAAAAAGACAAAGCTAAGCGCATAAGATTTTTACAATACCGAGGATTTTCTACCGATGAAATTTTCGCGGTATTAAACTTGGATGAAGCGATAAATTAACTTCTCCAGCATGTTATACGTTACAGATTACATTTTAATAATTGGAATTTCTCATGATTAAAACCAGTGCCGATTTAAGAAAGGCATTTTTAGACTTTTATGCTTCAAAGCAACATCAAATAGTACCTAGTAGCTCACTTGTTCCAGGTAATGACGCCACTTTGTTATTTACAAACGCGGGCATGGTGCAGTTTAAAGATGTATTTTTGGGAGCTGAAAAGCGCAGTTATTCACGCGCTACGTCTTCACAACGTTGCGTTCGTGCTGGTGGTAAACATAATGACTTAGAAAACGTCGGTTACACCGCACGTCATCATACATTTTTTGAAATGTTAGGAAATTTCAGTTTTGGTGATTATTTCAAAGAAGATGCTATTAGTTATGCATGGGAATTTTTAACGCAAGTATTAGCGCTACCTGCTGAAAAATTACTGGTAACTGTGTATGAAAGTGACGACGAAGCTTATCAATTATGGGCAGAAAAAATTGGCGTACCACTCGATAAAATTATTCGTATAGGTGATAAATCACCGACGAAAAAATATGAATCTGACAATTTTTGGTCAATGGGTGATACTGGGCCATGTGGACCTTGTACCGAAATTTTCTACGACCACGGTGAGCATATTTGGGGCGGTCCTCCAGGTTCTCCTGAAGAAGATGGCGACCGTTTTATCGAAATTTGGAACTTAGTTTTCATGCAATTTAACCGTCATGAAGACGGTACCATGGAGCAATTACCTAAACCTTCTGTTGATACAGGTATGGGATTAGAACGTATCGCTGCCATCATGCAAAATGTCCATAGCAATTATGAAATAGATATTTTCCAAGGTTTGATCAAAGACACCGCTAATTTATTAAATTGTGATGATATTGAACATAAATCGTTACGAGTGATAGCCGATCACATTCGTTCTTGTAGCTTTTTAATCGCTGACGGTGTTATGCCATCAAATGAAGGGCGTGGCTATGTGCTTAGACGTATTATTCGTCGTGCTATTCGCCATGGTCATAAATTAGAAGCTAAAGCGCACTTTTTCCATAAATTAGTTGCATCTTTAGTAGTGCAAATGGGCGAAGCTTACCCAGAATTAGTACAGCAACAAGCGGTAATTGAAAAAATACTTCGTATAGAAGAAGAGCAATTTGGCCGCACGTTAGACCGTGGTATGTTGTTATTAGAAGACATGCTAGCCAATTTAGATGGCGACACCATTAAAGGTGATGATGTTTTTAAGCTTTATGATACTTACGGTTTTCCTGCAGATTTAACCGCTGATATTGCTCGTGAACGTCAATTAAAAATCGATCAGAACGGGTTTGATATTGCGATGGGGCAACAGCGAGAGCGTGCTCAGCAAGCAAGTAATTTTGGTACTGATTATAACGATCAAATCAAATCAGAAAAACACACCTCATTTAAAGGTTACACAAACCATGCATTTTCAGCGACTGTGGTTGAATTATTCAATAACGAAGGCAGTGTTAGTGCATTAGCTGAAGGCGAGCAAGGTGTCGTCGTGCTTGATAACACACCATTTTATGCAGAATCGGGTGGTCAAGTAGGTGACAGCGGCGTCATAGTAACCGAGCAAGGTACTTTTGAAGTTAGTGATACTGTAAAACTAGGAAATGCTTTTGCCCATCGAGGTGTTGCTAAAACTCAAATTAATTTAAATGCGCGAGTAAAAGCTGAGATTGATGTTGAGCGCAGAGCTGCAATCATAAAAAATCATACTGCCACCCACATTTTACATGCGGCGTTACGACAAGTATTAGGTGAACATGTCACTCAAAAAGGCTCTTTGTGTGACGCTGATAAACTTCGTTTTGATTTTTCTCATTTTGAAGGGGTAACAGCGAAAGAACTTGCAACCATAGAAACCTTAGTTAATAACGAGATACGCAAAAACCATTGCCGTGAAACGCAGTTAATGCAAATTGACGAAGCGAAAGCAAAAGGTGCTATGGCACTTTTTGGTGAAAAATATGACGATGAAGTTCGCGTAGTTACATTAGGTGACTTTTCTACAGAACTTTGTGGCGGTGTGCATGTTGATCGCACTGGTGATATCGGTTTAGTTAAAATTGTTTCTGAGTCAGGTATCGCGGCAGGTGTTCGTCGTATTGAAGCGGTATCAGGTGAAGGAGCGCTAGCTTACGTTGAACAACAAGGAGCAACGCTAAGCTCAATTGCCGCACTTGTGAAATCTGATGTGGCTAGTGTCATCGAAAAAGTTGAGCAAGCCGTTAATAAGAACAAACAATTAGAGCGTGAAATTGCCGCACTTAAACAGCAATTAGCTGCGCAAGCGGGTTCAGACTTAGTTAGCCAAGCAATTGAAATAAACGGTGTAACTGCGCTAATAGCTGGTTTAGATGGTGTTGCGGCTAAAGATCTTCGCGGCATGGTGGATGAGCTTAAAGTTAAACTTGGCTCGGGTATTATTGTTTTAGCGACGGCTCATGACGGAAAAGTGGGATTAATTGCCGGCGTAACCAAAGATTTAATTGGCCAAGTTAAAGCGGGTGATTTGGTGAATTTTGTTGCTCAGCAAGTTGGTGGCAAAGGTGGCGGGCGTCCAGATATGGCTCAAGCTGGTGGCAGCGAGCCTGACAATATTCCACAAGCGTTAGCAAGTGTTAATGAATGGCTGAGTGAAAAACTGAGCTAACTTCAACGCAGGTCAATATTATTTGCCGAAAAAGAAACTCTGTTGAGTTTCTTTTTTTATATCGTAAATAAGGTGAAACAGAGAAATTTGGCTTAATTGGTTAAGTGTTCAATTAATTATAATTACGTTTTAGTGTTAATCTTTAGTTAACAAGTATTTATAACTGGCTAAAAAGTGCGATTAAATATAAAAAATGTTGTTTTTTTAACTGAAACACATGAAGAAGCTTGCTAAAATGAAAGGTAATAGATATTTAATTGATGAAATATTGACTGAAATTACTAGCGTTTTT
>DAINNQ010000159.1:0-2305 GCA_036735825.1 Alteromonadaceae bacterium
GCGCTGCTCTTAACGCGTTAACAACATTAATATCAGGTGTTGTTACTTGCACCGTTAATGGCATCATCGCATTAGGTTTGGCAACGGGATTATACTTGGTTAAGTTACGTTCAGTATCTATGCCCAAGTCACGTAAACCAGGTGCTGCTAAACCACTAGCAGCAGAAATAGCCATACATTGACCGTCAGTTTCACTAATTGGTTCTGCAGGAATTGCCGCAGGATTTTGAGCAGCAAGTCCAGCTAACATGGCGCCAGAGTCACATAAGCCTTTCCACCAAGTATTAACAGGAGCCATCGGATTTTCACCCGAAGGTACACCTAAATAATAAGGTAAGGTAATTGAACCTTGCATAAAATTAGCGGCAGAATAAAGCGGTACTAATGAAGGTGGGATTTTCCCTGCTAAAATATCAGCAACTGAAGCACCGGTATCCATAATGCCCAACGTTGGGTAGATACCTTGTTGTAAATTAGCCACCATTAGCGACTTAGCCGTGTATAAAACATCCGTAGTCGATTGAGTTGTCATAGCCATGGTATAGATGATTGTGTCACTTTCTACGCCACCAGAAACAACAGCTTTTTCATAACTATTGATAACCGCCTGTAAACCTCTTTGTGACTCATCACCTAATGGTTTAGTTGCTAGGTCTTGACGCATCAATTCATAAGTTGTTGAACCTTTTACTGAGTCGCCATCATTGTTTTGAATAGAGTCTGTTAAAGCGATGATGTAAGTTGTTGAACCTTTAAGTGGCTTTAATGGCACGATAGCCACAGCGTTACCTGAAGGTTGAGTAATAAAGTCTTGTGAAAAGATTAATTCGCGAACCACTTTACATGCTAAACCGCGTGGTACTACTGCACAATCTGCATCAGAAGAATCGCCACCCATTGTTGTTTCGAAAACTCTAACAGAAGAAGAATTTAATGCACTACTTGGGTCTAACGACGTTCCCTCAGGAAAATTAATGCTCAGAATAAACGGCTGAACAGTTGACCAACCATCTAGTGCACTTGCAGCAACGAAAGGATCAGAACCATCGGTTGGATCAGCAACAGGAATTTCTAACGTCCCATCTTGTGTGCCTTGAAAAACAAGATCATTGGGTACTGATAAACCTGCGATCCCTTTAGCAGGGTCAAAGACAACTCTGGCTGGCTCTACAACAACGGGACCAGTAGCTGCAACATTTTTTTCTATATCTTTTATCGTTTCATCATCACAAGCCGTTAACCCTAAAGTTGAGGCAATTGCGATACTTAGAACTAGCTTTTTCATTATTTCTCCCCAGATACTAGTCTTTATATTTTTATATTTTTACTTGATATTCTTTTAATCTCTTAATGAATTTTTAACAAGTTAGACCAGTTAAACTTAACTCAAGATGGTCGGATGTGCCAGTGCTTTTTTCATTAATTAATCATTTCCTATAAAAATAGTAGATTTTCTCAAGTTTTGCTCGTCAGTGAATTTTTCAAAGAGTAGAATGTCGCCACAATTCTTTATATCTCTATGTTTATGTTTGATTACTCAATTTCTGAAAACTGTCTAGCTAATAAAACCATTCTAGTTACAGGTGCTGGTGATGGTATCGGTCGCCAAGCCGCTTTAACCTACGCTAAATTAGGCGCCACCGTTATTTTACTCGGCAAAACAGTAGCAAAACTTGAGAAAACCTATGATGATATTTGTGCATTAGGTGCACCAGAGCCAGCCATTATTCCTTTAGATCTGAAAGGGGCAACAAAACAAAATTACATTGATATGTCTGCAACTATTGCTGCTCAATTTGGCAAATTAGACGGTGCATTATTTAATGCCTCTGCTTTAGGTGAATTAACGCCTTATACCCATATACATGAGCAAATATGGAATGATGTAATGAATATTAACGTTACCGCTCAACACTTAATGGCTCAAGCCTTGATACCCACCTTATTACTTGCTGATAGTGCCTCGCTGGTTTTTACTTCATCAAGTGTTGGCAGTAAAGGCCGTGCATTTTGGGGAGCATATAGTGTTTCTAAATTTGCAACTGAAGGCTTAATGCAAGTGATTGCTGATGAATATGACGAGTCTTCGTTACGAGTAAATGCTATCAATCCTGGCGCAACCGCTACACCTATGCGTGCTCGTGCATACCCTGCTGAAGATCAACAAACCTTACCAAGTGCTGAACAAATAATGCCGCTGTATGTTTATTTAATGGCTAACGATAGCATCGGTGTAACAGGGCAAGTGCTCAAAGCGCAATAAAACGATTATAGATAACGTTTAACCAATAAAAATGCCGACAGT
>DAINNQ010000159.1:2405-6257 GCA_036735825.1 Alteromonadaceae bacterium
CAAAGCGCAATAAAACGATTATAGATAACGTTTAACCAATAAAAATGCCGACAGTCAATTGTCGGCATTTTTGTTTAAGTGGTTTTAGAAAAAATTATTTATCTTTCTATAGCCAATTATCGTAACTCTCGACGCAATATTTTACCGACATTGGTTTTCGGTAAATCATCTCTGAATTCAACATGTTTAGGCACTTTATAATTGGTTAAGTTTTCACGGCAATGTTTAATAATGTCGTCTTTCGTTAACGTTTTATCTTTTAACACTACGAATACTTTAACTTCCTCACCGCAAATTTCATGAGGAATACCCACAGCTGCAGCTTCTATTACACCTGGATGAGAAACAACTACTTCTTCAATTTCGTTAGGGAAAACATTAAAACCTGAAACAATAATCATATCTTTTTTACGGTCAACGATTTTGAAAAATCCATTTTCATCCATAACGGCGATATCACCTGTGGCTAACCAGCCATCTTTTAGGATCTCATCCGTCGCTTCAGGTCGATTATAATAACCTTTCATCACTTGCGGGCCTTTTACCCACATTTCTCCTGACTCACCAATTTCGGCATCATTACCATCATCCTTAACAATGCGGATATCTGTAGAAGACGCTGGTAAACCAATACTTCCTGTATAATGTTTTTGATTATAAGGACATATTGTCACTAATGGTGCACATTCTGTTAAGCCATAACCTTCAAGTAAACGAGTATTGGTCACTTGCTCCCAACGCTCTGCAACCGGACGTTGTACTGCCATACCGCCACCAAGTGAAACTTTAAGGTAACTAAAATCTAAATCAGCAAAACCTGGGGTATTTAACAAGCCATTAAATAAAGTATTAACACCGGTTAGAGCAGTGAATTGATATTTAGAAAGCTCTTTTACAAAACCTGTCATATCACGCGGATTGGTGATCAATAAATTAGTACCGCCAAGGGTTACAAAGGTTAAGCAATTCGCGGTTAAAGCAAAAATATGATAAAGCGGTAATGCTGTTACTACCAGCTCTTTACCTTCTTCAAGTTGAGGCTTTATCGCCGCTTTTGCTTGTTGAAGATTAGACACCATATTTCTATGGGTAAGCATTGCGCCTTTAGAAACTCCTGTTGTTCCGCCTGTGTATTGCAGAAAAGCGAGATCATCTCCGGTTAATAACACAGGAGTAAAAGGCAGCGTACTCCCTTTATTAATCACATGATTAAAACGAATGGTATTTTTTAAGTTAAATGCAGGCACCATTTTCTTAACATGTTTAACAACTAAGTTAACAATCGCACCTTTTAGCATACCTAAGCGATCGCCTAATGACGTTAAGATCACATGTTCAACTGGTGTTTTATCAATCACTTGCTCTAAGGTATTAGCAAAGTTTTCAATAATGAGCATTGCTTTGGTGCCCGAGTCTTTTAATTGATGCTCTAACTCACGCGCTGTATATAAAGGGTTTACATTAACAACCGTTAATCCAGCCATTAATGCGCCAAACAAAGCAATAGGATATTGCAAACAGTTAGGCACCATAATGGCAAATTTATCACCCTTTTTTAAGCCAAGATCTTGTTGAAGATAGGCAGCAAAGGCTTTGGCTTGTTGCTCTAATTCAGCATAGGTGATTTGTGCGCCCATATTGATAAACGCAGCTCGGTTAGCATAAATACCAACATATTTATTAAATAGCTCGACAATTGACGCATATTTATCAGGATCAATTTCGTAAGGCACTCCAGGGGGGTAACTCTTTTCTAGCCAAATTTTATGCTCAGCATTTCGCACTATGCTCTCCTCATTTACTCGCAACTTTAACTCTAGACGTTTATTGATTAAATTCTAATGCTATCGATATAAAGTGTGTCTTTTATTTATCACTTTAACTTTCATGGTTAACGATAGTGTCTAGGTTTATATTTAAAACAGACGTTTGAATTTGAAAGTTTTACTTTAATACTGGTCTAATGTCTATTAATTTTCCTAGCTTTCTAAGAATTCGTTAGAAAATTAAGCAAAATCGTCAGTATTTTTAAGGAAACTTTCTATAAGTTTCGCTGTTTCTTTTGCTTGCTCCATATGAATATGATGTCCACCAGATAATTTATACGCTTCAAATTTAGCAAATAATGGGGCAAATTGCGCTAATCCATGCTCAACTAAATTTATTCCTTTATCACCGTAAATTAGTTGAACTGGCGTTTGAATATCTTTAATCAGTTGTTGTGCTTGCGATAACGTCAGTCGATAAGGAGAAGTATTTCTCAGTCGACTATCTGCACGCCAAGTAAAACCGTTTTGAACACTGTGACAGCCTCTTTCAACAAGTAATTTCGCGTCTTTATAAGTTAAATCAGATACTTGTTGGCGAGCTTTAATTGCTGAGTCCATAGTTGGGTGAATAGGTTTACGTTTGTCTTTTAATTTTAATCGGCTCAACATGCCATTGCGTAATTGCTCAGTCGTTTGTGCTGATGATGCGCTAATAAAACCGATGGAATCTATCAAAGTTAAGCTTTTCACTTTCTCAGGAAAAGCCGCTGCAAATGCCGAAGCAACCATACCGCCCATCGAATGAGCGACAATGTCGATGGCTGGCCAGTTTTGATGTTCAAAAAGCAAAACCAAATCATAAACATAATCAATAAAGTGATAATGAGCGTTGAGGCTGCGATGCGACGAATGACCATGTCCTGGCCAATCAATAGCAATTATTTGATGGCGTTCAAACTGCTCAAACTGTTCAATTAACGGGATAAAACTCGCCGCATTATCTAACCAGCCATGTAAACATAAAACAATGGGTTGATTGTTGTGCCCGCTTGTTAATCCACCTATTGTCAACTCATCCAGTTCAAAACTGATATTTGTTATTGGGTTGGGATTCTTAGCCATTTATTTGGTGTGTTTTATTGCTGGCTTATTTTTGATGTACGGATAACGCATTGGTGAATAATAAGGTCGAGGGTGATACCACAGCGATGGTGTATGCCAAATAGGTTGATGAGTGATTCTCACATCGACTTGCTTAATTTCTTTCCACAAGTGAACATGATTAGCTTTAAGCACAGGATAAACATATTCATGTTCTCCTATTTTTCCTGGCTCAGATGCTGAAACATGACCAATAGCGGTAACACTGCGCCCTTCTTTATAAATAAGTGGGTCTAACAACCCCTGAAAGTAAACACGAAAACGGCCTTGAGTATCATCTTTAGGTGTTGGGCGCATGGAAGATTTAAGCTCAAAGTGCACAATTTCTAACATAGTATGATCGGTTTTGTTTTCAACTTTAGCAATGACACCGCCCCAGCGTGCCTGATCACCCAAGTGCATTTTTTCATCAGTTTTCACTGCAGAAAATTCGGTTAAATTAGCACCTTCAGCCACTCTTAAGGACTCTGGAATATGAACACAAGCACTGCTCATGGTTACAATTGAAACTAACACCAATAATTTCTGAAGCATTTTTATTTCCTTAAAAATCTTTTGCGCGAATGCTGGATAATATCGCTAAAGCAGCGTTATTTTTTATTCAAATTTTGTTTTGCTAAGGCAATTACGCCAATAACACCTATGGTAAACCACAGCCCGATCCATATAATTTCAGGGATCATGGTCAGGTTAGCTAAAGCGGCGCCGTCACCTAATGAACGGCCATCAAGCAAATACCACGGGCTTTTTATGCTATTAAGTAGCACTGTCGCACCAATTAATTGCAGTATAAAAGTAAAATAGACTAAATTTTGTAATTTAAACTTTAACAAGATCACCACCAATAAAACAGCCATAATGGCAAAACTCAATAAATCTCTGATCCAAAATATTAAGCTAATGATTAATAACAACCCAATAA
>DAINNQ010000160.1:0-6243 GCA_036735825.1 Alteromonadaceae bacterium
CAAACTTTATATTTAATTGATAATGGCTATAGAAACGTCAAGGTTTATCGACCTTAACATCAAAAATACTTGGTGATAAAAACGCTAATAAGACTTTTCGAGCAAAGTGATCTTTTGCCAAAGGTTAGTATTTATTGGCGTTGTAACATGTAACCTAAAGCCTTGTTGATGAATAAAACCGTTAATGTTGTCTATTTCAGTTTTTCGATGCGCTAAAATATCACTGCGCATTGATGAACAATTTTTTGCTGTATTTAAGGCAACATTAACCACAGTTTTATTGATTTCATCTACTTCTAAAAACACACCTTGTAGTTTTGCTACTTGACAGACTTCATCAATAATATCGTTTCTTAATGCGGCATATTTGTCATCAGCGATGTCACCATTATCACAATCGTGTATTGCGGTAAGCGGGTTAATAACGCAATTTACAGCAAGTTTTATCCACTGCTTTATGTTGATGTTATCTTGCCAATTTACCGATAAAGATAAACTTAGCTGCTTCATTATATTGGCTTGAGAAGTCAAACTAAGCTCACCTTGAGTAAGACCTAAATCAATACTGCCAAGCCCAGTATGATGAACAACAAAGTCAGCTGTTTTTTTTGCGCCATGGCTAATTAACATGGTTAACACTGTGTGCTGTGTAGGTAAATCATCAGCTGACAACATGCCATTGTGACATAAAATAAGAGGAATGTTTGCCGTCGTATTTGATAAATATTGTCTAAATGCTGACGGTAATTGATAGGCTTTTAGGCAAAAGATGATCAACTCAGCATTAGCTAAATCTTGCTCAATTGCTTGATTAAGTGTTTGTTGTGTCACCTTGTTTGCGTCTGAAATATAAGTAATATTTTCTGGTGTGCTCTTTATCGATTTTGAGCATAGTAACGTGACACGATTCGATGCGACTTTACTGAGATGGTAATACCAAAATAGACCTATGGCGCCTTGGCCAATAACCACTATCTTCATCTGATTTTTTGTTTACCGAAAACAATGAATAACCATTTGCAACCAACATACAAAGCAATGCCGACTAAATCAGCGATAAAATCACTTAATTCTGCATTTCGAAAACCTAAATATAATTGCCCTAGTTCCGTTAATCCTGCGTAAATAATCAGGCAAATACTAAGATTAATTAATGGGAGTTTAATAACAGAATGCAAAATTCCCGTTAAAAGAAAAAAGCCTAAAATATGCCCGATAGAGTCAATTTTAGTACCACGTTCGATAATACTTTCGATATTATTTGAGCTAACGCCTAGCGCAATAATCAGCAAAATAATAATAAAGAGTATGAGTAAAGGTTGTCGGCTTTTCATGTGTAAACGGATAAATAGTTAACTATATTCATTGCCTTGTATCATAACATGCGTTTTTAATTACGTGCTTTAATTTAAATGATTCTCAACAAATCTTTCACGCAATTGTTTTTCGTTGGTGAACTTTTTGTTATTATGCCTCGCAATTATTAGTGATTTATCAGTAGAGAGAATGCACATGCCATCAATGGATATTGTTTCAGAAATTAATTTAGAAGAAGTGCGTAACGCCACAGAAAATGCTAGCCGAGAATTAGAAACACGATTCGATTTTAGAGGCGTTGAAGCGAGTTTTGAATGGAAAAAGCCCACCGTAACAGTGAAAGCGGAAGGTGATTTTCAAATCAGACAAATGGTTGATATTTTACGTTCTCAATTAACGAAACGACAAATTGATCCAAAAGCATTATCGGTTGGAGACCCAGAATTCTCAGGGAAATTTTGTTCAGCAAAAGTTTCTTTTAAAGAAGGTATTGAACAGCCTGAAGCTAAAAAAATAGTGAAGTTAATAAAAGACAGTAAGCTCAAAGTTCAAGCTTCTATTCAAGGTGAACAAGTGCGCGTAACAGGTAAAAAGCGTGACGACTTACAAGCTGTAATGCGCTTAGTTAAAGAGTCAGAATTAGAGCAGTCTTTTCAATTTAATAATTTTAGAGATTAATGTTTAAGGGCTTTTCTGCAAAATATCTAAGCAATATATTTGATATTTAACTGCCAAGGCGAATGTTCTTGGCATTTTTTTGCACAATACTTAAATGGCACGAAAATCACTTAAACTAACTCAGTACAAATAAAGCAAATTTAAAGTATACAAATCATTAACTTAATTCGCAAATGCAATTGGACACGTTAATGAACTATTGTACTATTTTGACTTAAATCTACCCATAAGTGTTTTTCAGATAAAGGTGTTTGTTTTGGGAGTAATGGATTGTTGAGTAAAAAGACTTTTTTGTTTTTATTCATAATCGTCGCGATTATCTCTCCATAATACTTATTAAATATTTTATCAAAACTTTTATCGGCAATCGCTTGCTGCAAACCAAAAGAGATATCTTCGTGAAGTGTTTTATTTTCTTTGGCAACAAAAAAATAATAGGCGGTTGGGTAGTGAATTAAAGTCGTGGGATCAATCATAATATTTAAATGTTTCCGCGCATTATAATCATTTTCAATTTCAAGCACTGAGCGAGGAAAATAATCAAAACGGTTTTTATCTAACATCTGGAATAAGCCTTCATAATCACTTCCTTTTGCGATTTCAATACCGTTACTTTCTAAAATTTTAGTATCACTCCAAGAATAATATTGACCAGGAACTAAATCTTTAAAGCTGCTAATTGAGTTGATAGTGGTAAATAAATCCTTCTTGCTCTTGTTGATAATAGGCATCCTCCAGCCATTTAGTCCTTTTAAAATTGGGATCCTTACAGGTAAACTAATACTTTCTCGATAAATGGTTGCTCCACCAAAAATGATGTCTATTGCGTTTCTATCGTTCATAAAATCAAAAGCGCGATGCTTTGGGATTTCATTTTTAAAACCGACTAATTGATATTTCTTTTCTGGATGGTAGGAAAGAGCATGTTGCAATAGTTCAAATTTATAGCTGTATTCATTAGTACCATAGAGTACTAATTGTTGTGCTTGCAGAGCCAGAGAACAAAAGAATAGTAGTATCAATATGGGAAAATTTTTTCTAAACATTGAGTCAAAATTGTTTAAACAGCTTGAATCTTAGTATAACGGAATACTTCAAATTATTAATTAATAATTCATTACTGCTTGTGATTATCGTTCACAATGTGAGCAGATTGGTATGAGCATCTTTACGGTTTATTTATTAACCTTAAAAAATTAAACTAACAAATACGAGTAAGGGGCTGTTTTTCTTGTCATAGAACAAGTAAATTAATGCGATATTAATAACGATAAAAAGAAAATATTCATGGCAAGTTCTAGAGGCGAGTTTAGCTCTCGCATTGGTTTTATTATGGCTGCAGCAGGTTCTGCGGTTGGCTTAGGAAATATTTGGGGGTTTCCAACACAAACAGCAAGCAATGGTGGTGCTGCTTTTGTGCTGGTCTATTTAGTGCTCGCATTTTGTTTAGCTTATCCAGCATTTATGGCTGAATTGTTAATTGGACGATATGGTCAAGCGAATGCGGTTACTTCATTACAAAAAATGTCTCGTACGGTTTTTCATCGTCGATTTGCTTTCTTTGTTGGTTTTGGTGGTGTTATTTGTGCGGCCTTGATCTTGAGTTTTTACGGTATTTTAGCCGGTTGGATGTTGTCTTATGCCATTGAACCTGTTGCTAAAGTGTTTGGCAGCAACGATACCGCTCAATGGGTTATCTCACAGTCATTACAAAGAAACATTTTGTTTACCGCCATTTTCATGTTTCTAACCGTATTTGTTATTCGTCGTGGCGTAGAAGACGGTATTGAAAAGTGGTCGAAACGCCTAATGCCTTTGTTAATTGTGCTTTTAGTCTTATTAATTGGTTATGTGTTTACACTTGATGGTGCTATGGACGGGCTTAATGCATATTTAAATCCAGATATTTCCCGTGTATTAGAACCAGATTTATTGATCAGTGCGCTTGGGCAAGCATTTTTCTCGCTATCACTAGGTACCAGTGTGATGATCATTTACGGTTCCTATATCTCTAAAAAAGAGAACTTGGTGTCATTAGGGGCACAAGTAACCTTAATTGATGTTTCTATTGCCTTTTTAGCCGGTTTATTAATAATTCCAGCTATGTATGTCGCGCAAGCGCAAGGTGTTGCGATATTTGCTGAAGACGGAAGTTTGATCTCAGGCTCAGGCTTAGTATTTACGGTTTTACCGAGTTTATTTAGCACCATGGGAAGTGTCGGATTATTTGTCGCATTTGCTTTCTTTGTTCTTATGTCAGTTGCAGCGTTAACATCTTCGATTTCAATGTTAGAAGGGCCTGTTTCCTACGTTGTTGAACGACATGATGTTGAACGCAAAAAAGCAACAACGATTATTGGTATTATCATATTTTTTATCAGTGTTGCCATTATTAGCAATATCGGTGTGATGTTAGATTTTGTCGCCACACTGGCAACAGAATATGGTCAACCTATTATTGCAATGTTGTGTTGTGTATTTGTTGGCTGGATTTGGCACCGAAGCGAAATTCTTAATGAATTAAAATTAGGTCATGATGATATTGAAAATAGTCTCTTTTGGAAGATTTGGCCTTGGTATACTAAATTTGTTTGTCCAACAGCCATTGCTATTGTTTTCATACATTCACTTTAAGCGCTTATCTTGATAAAAACAGCCAGCATATAACTGCTGGCTTTTTTATAGGCTCGATAAAAAGGTTAATTTTCTATGAAAAAAGAAGCTTAACTGTTTACAAACTCGGTCACTTGCTTAAAAGATGCAGCACCAACTTTTCTATTGATTAATTCACCTTTATTCAGCAATAACAGAGTTGGAATGCCTCTGACAGAATATTGAGTCATTAACTCTTGGGCATGATCCGCATCTATTTTGACGACTTTAAGTGTTTGGTCTTGCTCCGCAATTTGTTGAACAACAGGTGCGATCATTTTACATGGGCCGCACCAATGTGCATAAAAATCGACTAATACTTTACCTGGATGTGCAAGTACTTCTTGGTTGAATTGCTGTGAATTAATTTCTATCACTTGGTTCATATTATTTCCTTAATCTGCTGAGTTTCAAAATCAAACACAGTGTATTTAAATTGCATATTGTTGATTAGTCCGCTCTAATAGAATTTATTGTGTTATTTATGGGACAATAGATTGATAAATTCTTTAAGTGATTATTATTTTTTCGTTACTATTGTTGAGGAAGGCTCATTAACCAAAGCTGCGAAAAAGCTAGCGATCCCTAAGTCAAAATTAAGCCGTCGATTAGCATTGTTAGAACAAACGCTTGGTAGTCAGTTGCTCATTCGAACAACTCGTCGTCAACAGTTAACCGAAAATGGCCTACTACTTTTCCAAACGTGTAAACCTCATGTTGATGCTTTGCATGATATTGAAGCTTTGATTGGTGAAGCGGCTTTTAAAGTGAAAGGAAAATTAAAGTTACTGTTACCCTTAGAGTTTTTTAATACCGTGATAGGAGCCCTGATCACAGATTTTGCTTTAGCTTATCCTGACATTGAAATTCATTGCCATCATTATCACCAAGCTTATCCTGACTTTGATCATCAATATGATCTTGTTTTTGTGTTGCATGAAAATGATTTACCCAGCTCAAATTGGATAGGGCGAACATTACTGAGTTTTTCACAATCTATTTATACGGCCGAGCAAAGCGATAAACAGCAAATAACAACTTTAGCTGAATTAACGAAGTTGAATGTCATTGCATCTAATGAGGAAGAAAAATGGTTATTTCGGACCAAAGAAAACGTAGAAGCCATCAAACCTAATATTATCATGGTTTTATCAAGCCCTGAAATGCGTGTTGAAGCTTGTCAGCGCGAAATTGGCTTGATCAAATTACCCGATTATATTGGTAATAACCTTAAAAAAATTGCCCCAGTAAAAACTGAAAAACCACTTATAGCTCAACAATTAACCTTGCTTTATCAAAGTAGAAAATTGCCGGCAAAAACAAGAATGTTTTTGGATTATTTTCAGAGTAAAATCGGTTGCTTGTCGTAAAGTGGCTTAAATTTTTGGCCAAGGTAAATGCCAAGGCGGGGAGAGTGATTCTAGTTTTTCTTGGCAAATTTCACTGGTCAATTCTACACCCGTAGAGGCGGGTAAAATATAACTAAACGCTTGGTTATTAAGCTCAAAACGTAAAGCAAAAGCATGAAGATATCCCCTATCAATATTGGCGGGCTCACCATATAAAGGATCACCTAAAATCGGCGCTCCAAGACTA
>DAINNQ010000161.1:0-6241 GCA_036735825.1 Alteromonadaceae bacterium
ATTGAGTGAAAGAAAAAAACAATCTTTAAAATTACACACAAATATAACGATCCATCATGCCCTTATTAAAGTCCTTCATTTTCATTTTATTTTTTTATCAAATCGGTACTTCAGCAAGTGCAAATGTTGTCGAAAATAACCCTGTAACTCACCTTAATATAGTGACTGAACACCTACCACCATTTCAAATACGTACACCCAATAAAGTGTTAGGCTTTGCCACTGAAATTATTGAAAATGCTTTATCAAATACCCCTTACACGTATGAAATAAACGCCTATCCTTGGTCTCGTTCATACAATATGGCGCTCAACAAAGTGAATACTTGCATTTATTCTATTGCTAGAACAGAAGAGCGTAACAACCAATTTATTTGGGTGAATACCATAGCAGAAAGAAATGCGTCTTTTATCGGCCTACGTCAACAAGATATTATTATCAATTCGATAGAAGATGCTAAACAATATCGAACCGCTGTCATTCGAGATGATGTTACCCACCAATATTTAATTAATAAAGGGTTTAAAGACGGTGAAAACCTTTACGTATTAAACGATACTTTTTCGTTATTAAAGCTATTAAAAGAAAGAGAAAGTATTCACTTTATATTAGTCGACTCAAATACCATAAAATATAGAGCTAGGTTTAATAACATTGATCCAGAGCTATTTAAGGTGTTTTATCAGGTTAACAAAGAGCCGCTAGATTATTATTTGGCTTGCAATAAAAACACTTCAGAAGAAGTAATTACTAACATACGAAAAGCTATTGCAAACATGAAAGCAAATGGCCAAATAGAAAGAATCACTAAAGAATGGCAATATCCTGCAATAACAATTAATTAATTTTTTAGTGTGTGTAATAACCAATGATAATTATTTCATAACCAACTTAAACGTTTATATAGGTTTTTCTGGTTGTTTTTGTATAATCTAGCCCCAATCTAGCTGATATTAATAAATTTCTGGACTTGTTGGTATGACAACAATTGCCGAGCAAATTGCTCAAGAACTTAACGTTAATGTAGCGCAAATCAATGCGGCTATTCACTTATTAGATGAAGGGGCAACGGTTCCATTTATTGCCCGTTACCGAAAAGAAGCCACTCAAGGCTTAGATGACAATCATTTACGTCATTTAACCCAACGTTTAAGTTACTTGCGTGAACTCAATGAACGCCGTGAAGTGATTTTGACCACCATTGAGCAGCAAGGCAAATTAACGGCGCAGTTAAGATCATTCATAGAGCAAGCGGATAATAAAACGCGCTTAGAAGATTTATATTTACCTTATCGACCTAAACGTCGAACAAAAGGTCAAATTGCCATAGAAGCGGGTATCGAGCCTCTTGCTAGTGCAATTTATAATAATTGGCAATTATCTCCAGAACAAGAAGCCACAAAATATCTTAATCCCGAAGCAGGTTTCGCAGAAGTGAAAGATGTTTTAGAGGGCGTCAGTTACATCTTAATTGAGCGCTTTGCTGAAGATGCAAATTTACTGCAAAAATTACGTCGTCACCTTGAAAAACAAGCACATTTAACCAGCCAAGTGGTCAAAAATAAGCAGCAAGAAGCCAGTAAATATCGTGATTATTTTGATCATTCTGAACGCTTGATAAAAGTTCCCTCACATCGTGCACTCGCCATGTTAAGAGGACGCAATGAAGGCTTTTTACAATTAAGCATTAATGCCGATCCACATAATGACACTGGCAATCAATTTTCAAGTGCCGAACAACTGATCACTGAGCATTATAATTTACGATTAACAGGCCAAACCGCAGCAGAATTTCTGACCAGAGTCGTGCGTTTAGCATGGAAAGTAAAACTCAGTTTAACGCTTGAAAACGAATTGCTCGGCAAATTACGCGAACAAGCAGAAGCCGAAGCGATAAACGTGTTTGCTAAAAACTTAAATGATCTATTAATGGCGGCGCCAGCTGGTGCCAAAACCACGTTAGGGTTAGATCCCGGTTTACGTACCGGTTGTAAAATCGCGATTGTTGATGCTACTGGTAAATTGTTGCAAACCGCCACTATTTTCCCACATGCGCCACAAAATCATTGGGATAAATCGCTGCGTACTTTAGTGAATTTATGTCAGCAACACAAAGTCGAATTAATTGCCATAGGTAACGGCACGGCTTCACGTGAAAGTGATAAACTAGTTAGCGAAGTGATTCAACAACTTAGCAATAACTCGATACAAAAAGTGATAGTCAGTGAAGCAGGTGCTTCGGTCTATTCAGCTTCCGAACTGGCGGCTCATGAATTTCCAGATCTCGATGTATCAATTCGCGGTGCGGTTTCCATTGCTCGTCGTTTACAAGACCCACTGGCAGAATTGGTGAAAATTGACCCAAAAGCGATTGGTGTAGGCCAATATCAACATGATGTCAGCCAAAGCCGATTAAGTCAGTCGTTAGATAATGTCATTGAAGATTGTGTTAACGCTGTTGGTGTTGATGTCAACAGTGCTTCAGCAGCCTTGTTAACGCGCGTTTCTGGCTTAAGCAAAACCATGGCGCAAAATGTTATTGCTTATCGAGATGAACATGGCCGATTTAACGACCGCAATGACTTAAAAAAGGTGGCTCGCCTTGGTCCAAAAGCTTTTGAACAAGCGGCAGGTTTTTTAAGAATTCGCGGCGGTTCTAATCCACTCGATCAATCAGGAGTGCACCCTGAAACTTATCCTGTAGTTGAGAAAATTATTGCCCAATTACAACAACGCATTGATGAAATTATCGGTAATAGCGAACAGCTGCAACGTTTAAGTATTGCTGAATTAACTTCAGAGCAATTCGGCCAAGTAACGGTTAATGACATTATCAGCGAACTGGAAAAACCAGGCCGTGATCCGCGCCCAGAATTTAAAACGGCAACCTTCAAAGAAGGGGTCAATACTATTCAGGATCTTGAAGTTGGAATGATTTTAGAAGGTGTTGTTTCTAATGTGGCTAATTTCGGGGCTTTTGTAGATTTAGGCGTGCATCAAGACGGTTTGGTTCATATTTCTTCGCTCACTAATAAATTTATTAGCGATCCGCACGAAATCGTCAAAGCGGGTGATATTGTCAAAGTGAAAGTCACTGAAGTTGATGCAGAGCGTAAACGAATCAGTTTAACGATGCGTTTGGATGATGCTATCACCTCAGATGTTGGAGCAAAGGCTAAACAGTCATCATCAAAACCAGCCTCAAAATCAACTCATCCTTCAGCTCATCAATCTAGGGGTAAGCCCGCAGGCAAACCTGCTCAGAACCCACAACGAGCTAATAAACCGAAAAAAGTAGAAAATGCCGCTATGGGCAATGCCTTTGCAGATGCGTTTGCTAAATTGAAAAAATAGGGTATTTCTTTTAATGAGTAGTTGTACTTGCCATCCATGGCACCACGACATACCGTACATCCTGACATCGTCGTTCCTTGCCATCCATGGCACCACGACATACCGTACATCCTGTACATAAAAAACCCCAAGCATTAAGCTTCCCCATAAATAACCTCAACAAACGAGGCTAACTAACGCAAGATGATGTCAATAACGTGTTTTATAATACGTATTTAATTGAAAGTTGTGCGTAGTCAGAGTCAATATCTTTATCGGCAGCTTCATAGTTACCAAATTCTACGCCGTAAGATAATTCCTTCGTAATACTCTTGAAGATATTAACACCCCAATGTGTGCGATCTTGGTCTGAAATATCTGTTTCTGTGTTACCGTAGAAGAAATTACTACGTAATGACTCGTTCCAAAAATGACGGTAAGAAACCATAATTGATGTTGCTTCTTCAGCTTCGCCGCCAGCAATATCAGGCGATGCTGTAGCACCTACATAACGACCAGAGTTGCCACCATGTAACGCAAAGCGCAAATCATCTTGACTGCCAACTTTAATGCGACCAGATACACCGTAACCAAAAGCAGAATCGCTATCATCCGCGGTGATATTTAATTGGCGAGCAACTGCTGCAATAGAAACATTACCCCAATCACCTTTAAAAGTGTATTTACCAACGATATCTGGAATAGAATCTTGACTGGTATCACCGCCCCATGATTCAGGGTTTTCAATCGCGAATTCGAAATTACCGTTTGTGTAACGAATTTGCCCTTGACGAACGAAAGCTGTTGCTACTAACGGACCACCGAAATCAGCTGCTTCAGCAATCGAGCTAGTATTCATAAATGTTGACCACGTTTGACCAACAGTCCAGTTTTTATATTTAATGAACGCATGACGTAAACGAGGACCAACCGAGTTAGTTAATACTTGGTTACCTTCGCCCGTGTAAAAGTCCATTTCAACAAAGCCAGTAATGTCGCCATGCACATATTTAGTATTTAAACGTGAAGAAGCCGCAGAAAATTTGAAACTAGACTGACCATCAGCATCAGCTGAGGCGTTACCAATCCAAAAATCTCCGAATAATGAATTTGCGTCACCGTCTACATAACGCACATCAGCTTGTAAATAACCACCAAAAGTAATGCTATCTGTATCATTGAGTTTGACTTCATAACCCGCTTGAGCTGAGCCAGCTAGTGCTAATAAACTTGTCGCCAAAAGGCTTTTTTTGTTGAACATTCTACTATCCCCGTGTTTTTTTAGCCTAGAACGACAACTGAACATTCACTTGGCTAATGATCTTTTATTTGAAAGTCTTATATTTTTTATGGTTATCACGTTAGAGAGTTATCAAGCATTTAGGAATTAGACCTAAGTCTACATTTGACCATTTAGCGGTTAGACTTTAGTCGTAGGTTAATGTTATTGGTCGTAAAAAAAGAGCCGTTAATCGAGACAATATCTGCAGCTATGCCATCATATTTTAATAGCTGGTATAGTAGCGCTAATTATAAAAAGAAAAGGTTTTTTAGATGAAGAAACTACTCTCTATTGCGGCAATTTCCGCCCTTACGTCGGGTTTATTGCAAGCACAACAATTAACAACCAACGATTATCAACAAGCAGAAAAACAACTCTCAGCCACTACCAGTAAGTTAGTCACGGGCACGCTTGATTACCCTGTTTGGTCAAACGACCATGAACTCATTTATCGCAGTAACACGGTAGATGGAAATAAATTTTTCATTGTTGATATCAACACACAAAAGAAAACGCTTGCTTTTGATCATCAAAAATTGGCCGAATCTCTTGCTCGCATCACCGAAAGCGAGGTTAACCAAGACAAATTACCGTTTACCAGCGTCATTTTTAGTGAAAAAAATCAGCTAGAGGTAAAAATTAAAAGCAAAAGTTATCAATGTGACTTAAGCAGTTACTTGTGTCAGCTTGACGAAAAAACTAAAAAATCTAATGAAATACTCGCACCCAATGGCGAACTAGCTGTTTTTATCAAAAATCATAATTTGTGGTTACGTGATATCAACAGCAACAAAGAAACACAATTAACCACTGACGGCATTGAACACTTTGGTTACTCAACCAATAATTCTGGTTGGCTTCGCCGTTCAACACCTGTAGTGAAATGGTCACCCGATTCGAAAAAATTAACCACGTTTAAACACGACAGTAGAAAGGTTGGCGAGATGGGCATAGTGTCAACCGCTGCTGGCCATCCTAAAATTGATGTTTGGAAATACCCACTGCCTGGTGACGAGCATATTTTCAAAATGCATCGTGTCGTTATCGATATTGAAAACGCGAAAGTTATTCCGTTATTGATGGAACCTGATGACCATCGTTCAACCATTACCGATCAGGTCGCGGCGCGCGACGGCACATTACTCGATATTGATTGGGCAGACGACAGCAGTCACTTTGCCTTTGTTTCGTCTACTCGCGATCATAAAACAGCTACGTTACGTATTGCTGATGCGACAACAGGCCAAGTAAAAACCTTGTTTAGTGAAACTGAAGAGTCATTTTTTGAGTCGGGTGTTCAAGACATTAGTTGGCGTTATCTGTCACAAAGCAATGAAGTAGTTTGGTTTTCTCAACGATCAGATTGGGGACATTTGTATTTAATTGACAGTGAAACTGGCCAACTAAAAAATCAAATTACTAAAGGCGATTGGACAGTAATATCATTACTCCATGTTGATCAAAAAACAGGTAAATTAATTTTTACTGGTGCAGGCCGAGAAGGTGGCGACCCATACTTCCATTATCTTTATAGCGTTAATAAAGACGGTTCAGCGTTAACCTTATTAACACCAGAACAACAGCATCACCGCATTACTTTAGCAGAAAACGGGCAATATTTTCTCG
>DAINNQ010000162.1:0-6235 GCA_036735825.1 Alteromonadaceae bacterium
GTAGCGTTATTATTTTTAGGAGCTGTTTACTCTTATTACTTTTAAATATCTTTAAATAAGCACTACAAAAAACGTTTTAGTACCCGATCAAATTTAGATAGTTTTAATCGTCGTAATAACTTTCGAGGGCGCAATGGATACTGTTCAAGCGATTCTATGTCTTTAAAATGCTTAATATTGTTGGTATTAACACAAATAGCAGCCAGTTCTTGTTCAAACCCTGCAAGTAAATGCTGCTGGGTGTCTTTGATTAGCACACCATTTTCTAAATCTAATCCCCATGCGCGAGGATTTAAATTACTGCCCGTTAACAAGTGATATTTACTATCAACCACCAAGCCTTTCAAATGATAACTATTAGCGCCGTCTTGCCAGAGTTTGATGTTAAGTTGTTCTGAATTTATAAACGACTGCCACCGCTTAACAAAACGCAGCAAAATTTGCTCATAAATATAGGGAATAATGCCAATAGTGCTGAATTTTTCTTCTTCTGAAATAAAAAAATCATTCGCCGTTTTATCACCAACTATGATGGTGATTTTTACGCCCCTTTTTAACGCCGCCACCAACTGCTTTGTCACCGCTCTTGGTAAATTAAAATACGGGGTAAAGATAATAATAGTGCTTGAGCTTTCTTTAATTAATTGACAAATAACCTGATTGAGCTGATTATTTCTTTTGCCACAGCCAACGAGTGGGCTGATCTGCAATCCGTCCTTTTCATTCTTATTGTCTTGAGCAGGTAAAAAATATCTTCCGCGTTTTACAAGCGTTTTAGTGCTTTTGGTAATAATGCGTTGCTGTTTTAAGCTAGGAATATGCTCAGCAGACAAATCAATCGCTACGCTTGTCTCTATCAACTGTTGCTGCAAATATTGGCAAAAGCTCTCGGCAAGCTCCGCCGACCGTAATTGATAATAACGATCTAAACGATATTTTTCTTGGTGATGTAGATAAACATTATTAATACTAGCGCCGCTATATAAAACGATATCGTCAAACACCATACCTTTTAAATGCAACACGCCTAAAAATTCTTTAGGTTTAACCGCAACACCGTAAACATGAATTGAGTGAGCATACTTTTGTGCATACTCACGATACATGGCGCGGTTTCCCTCTTTTTCAGCCTGACCAATGAGGCCGCGCTGAGCACGATGAGCATCAACAAATACACAAACATCTAATTGGGGATTTTTTTGCTTAGCTTGATACAAAGCATCAAACACCAAACGCCCAGCTTGATCATCTTCTAAATAAAGAGCAGTGATGTAGATTCGCTGTTTAGCTTGAGCGATCAACGCTAATAATCTTTGCTGATATTGTTTTGCCGACAAAAGAATGTCGACGTCATCATGTTGAACAGTAACTGAGGCTAAATTCATTAAGTTTCATTAATCATATTAATAATCCGTCGCCATTCTATTTGTGCAAGGTAAACTGTTCAAGCTGTTGCGTTAAATCAACAGCTTTTACTGCTAACCAACAATCTAAAGAATTAAATAACTAAATAGTCATCGCCAATTCGGCCGCTTGTCTAATGGCGCGTTTGGCATCAAGCTCAGCAGCAACATTCGCACCACCTATAAGGTGTGAAACAACGCCTGCGTCATTCAGTGCTGATAACAATGAACGCTCAGATTCTTGCCCTGCACAAACAATGACATGATCAACCGCTAACAATTGTGCTTGACCGTTTACCTCGATATGCAAACCTTGATCATCAATTTTTTGATAACTAACGCCAGCTAACATTTGCACGCCATTTTTTTGCAAGGTTGCCCGATGGATCCAACCCGTCGTTTTACCAAGCCCTGCCCCTACTTTAGAATTTTTTCGTTGTAACAAGTAAATTTCTCGCTCGGTTTTATGGTGCTCTGGTTTTTCCAATAACGCGCCTTGATGACTAAATGCTTGGTCAACACCCCAACTTTTTAACCACTCTTGCGGCTTATTAGTTAATGACTGCTCTTCTGCCAAATAACAGGCGACGTCAAAGCCAATGCCACCAGCACCAATAATGGCAACCTTGTTTCCAATAGGTTCTTTCTCTTTAAGCACTTGCAAGTACGATTTCACTTTTTGATGGTCAATACCGTCAATATCGAGTTTTCTCGGCGTGATCCCTGTTGCTAAAACCACTTCATCAAAACCGCCGTCAATTAACATTTGTGCACTAATTTCAGTGTTTAATTGCACGTTAATATGATGTTTTTTCAATTGAACATTAAAATAGCGCAGCGTTTCATAAAACTCTTCTTTACCCGGCACTTGCTTCGCAATATTAAATTGCCCACCAATTTCAGTACTGCGATCAAATAACGTTACCTCATGACCTTTTTGAGCAGCATAGACACTAAATGCCAAGCCCGCTGGCCCTGCACCAATCACAGCGAGTTTTTTTCGAGTCGCAGTGGGTTTGATCACTAATTCTGTTTCATAGCAAGCTTGCGGATTAACCAAGCATGAAGCTCTTTTTTGTTTAAACACATGATCCAAACATGCCTGATTACAGCCAATGCAGGTATTAATTTCTTCAGATTTGTTTTGAGCTGATTTTTCAATAAAGTCGGCATCAGCCAAAAAGGGGCGCGCCATTGACACCATATCCGCGTGTCCATCAGCTAGCACTTGCTCAGCAACTTCTGGCGTATTGATGCGATTAGTGGTCACTAATGGAATGCTCACTTCTTTTTTCATACGCTCAGTAATCCACGTAAAAGCGGCTCTAGGTACTGATGTTGCTATTGTAGGCACGCGCGCTTCATGCCAGCCAATTCCTGTGTTTATGATCGTTGCGCCAGCAGATTCAATGCCTTTTGCCATAGTCACTACGTCTTGCCAGCTGTTGCCATCTTCCACTAAATCCAACATGGATAAGCGGAAAATAATAATAAACTCTTTGCCTACTTTTTCTCGTACCGCTTTAACAATTTCACAGCCTAAACGCATACGGTTCTCGATACTTCCGCCCCATTCGTCTGTTCGTTGATTCACTCTTACACAGCTAAATTGATTAATTAAATAACCTTCAGAACCCATAATTTCTACGCCGTCATACCCAGCTTTAGCCGCTAATTTTGACGAATGAGCAAAATCTTTAATGGTTGATTTTATTTGTCTAACCGACATAGCACTGGGCGTAAATGGGTTGATTGGCGCTTTCTTTTTACTCGCCGACACACTAAACGGATGATAAGAATATCGTCCAGCGTGTAACAGTTGTAAGCATATTTTAGTTGGATATTTATGAACCGCTTCAGTGACTTGCTTGTGTTTATTCACCTGCCAAAAATAACTTAATTGACAGCCATTTGGCGCTAAACGCCCGCGAATATTTGGGCTAATACCACCGGTAACAATTAAACCAACACCACCTTTAGCTCGCGCTTCGTAAAACGCAGCCAGTTTCTTAAAGCCCTCTTTCTCTTCTTCAAGACCTGTGTGCATTGAGCCCATTAAGCTTCGGTTAGCTAAGGTAGTAAAACCTAAATCGAGAGGTTCAAGTAAATGTGGAAAAGGTGATGATGTTGTCATAATTCTGCTTCTTTTATTTGTTAAGGATAACCTAAAAGGTCTAACCAGTGAGTTTAAAATAGTCGTTTAATTAACAAAACTCAAGCTTTATTTTGACACCTGTCAGATCAAACAAAACCTTTTAAATTAAAGTCCTTACTTGTGAATGTGTTACACTAAAACAGCAAATCACTTTTTTATTCTCTGTATGAAAAAAACATTAATACGCCACATACTGGTTCATTTAAATGAAAGATTGTCGATATTACTCAGCGCGGCTAATAATGCCCATTTAGCTGCTATTGATGAACAGTCTATTGCTGAAACTCAGTACGACACACTAGCAATAGAAGCTAGCTATCTTGCTGAAGGACAATCAAAAAGAGTGACTGACATCAAAAAAGCTATCAAAGATTTCGAGCAACTATTAGACTCTCTCAATCAAGTAGAAAGTAGTTCAACAACCAGAGTTAAGCTCGGTTCAATCATCCAACTGGCCCAAGATAAAAAAATGAGGAATTATTTTTTTATCGCTCCTTCTGCAGCTGGATATCGCTGTACTATTGAGGAAAATAACTTTACGGTGATCACACCACAATCTCCGATAGGCAAAGCATTACTGAATAAAACCATTAAAGATGAAATATTGATAGCATTACCAAAAACGCAACGCATTGATGAGATCATTGCTATCAAATAATTTAAAACTAAAAAATCGAAAATTTCGCAAAAAAGCGCGTTTTTTTTGGATCTTTGTCTAAACTTCAGTCATTGCTTCATCACGGAAAGTTGCAATGAAATCATGCTAACCAATAAAAATGTTGACACAACCAACTCAAACACACACTCAAAATCGACCTTCGATTTAGGTGATAGTATTTTCAATGCTGAACATGGTGAGCTTCAATCCAAGCTCACACATAAAGTTGTCAGGATTGAAAACAAAGTTACAAAAGTATTCCTGTGCCTTGCTCAAGCTGAGGGAGAAGTTGTTACCCGTGAAGAAATTTTCCACCAAGTTTGGCCTAAAGTTATTGCCTCAGATGACTCATTAAATCGATGCATTTCAGTATTACGTAAAATCTTTAAAAAATTCGGTCACGGTTTGGCAATTACCACTCACCCTAAAGTTGGCTTTAATTTGGTATATCCTGCTAGGTGTCAAATTGACCTAACACCAGTTAATTTATCGTGTCGAACAGAAAATAAAAAAAGCAAAAAGCTTCGAGCCTCTCTTACATCACTCGCGGTATTTTCTACATTAATTATTATTTTAATGAGCGTTTTTGCTGTCACTACAACGTTGAATAAACAAGAAGTGCAAATAGATAATCAGGATAAAGCAAAAAAAAGAGTGATAATATTGCCCTTTACTATGAGCCAAACATTGACAAATAAATACACGCGTTTTGAGAATGTTTTTCGACAATTGCTCAGCAATCATCCTGCTCATAACATTGTAAGCCAATCAGAATTACTTGCTTTTGAAAATGAATCAGACATAGCAAGAGGGAATTATTTTAATGCCGACATTTTGATTAGAGCCTCAATTTACCCAGAAGGAAATCGTGAAATTTTATCTTGGCAAATTATTAACACACAAACCAGTGATGAATTATCGAATCAGCAAATAGATTTAACAATCAATAATATTGAAACCAATAGTCGTATCCTTGCAACGCATTTTATTTCAACAAATGCGAAATTCCGTTTTATGTCAAAAAATAATGTGATGAAGCAAAAATATATCGATTATATTTTACAATCAGCCAATTATTTATATTATCCAGAAACTAGCCAAGCCTATTATCGACCTGTGATTAATATGCTGGCCCAAACATTAACTGAAGTAGATCCCGATTCCGTAGAAATTTTAATTTTATTTGCACAACTTATCGCCGCAAGCCAATGGTCAGAACCAGAACGTAGTTACCCTTATATCTCTTTAGCTGTTAAAACACTAAAAAAAGCCATTCTATTAGCTCCTGAAAATATTGATAGCTACCAAGCCTTATCAGATATTTACCTATTGAAGTATCAATGGTTCGATGCAAAAGTTGCCCTTGAAAAAGGGCAGGAAATTATTGAGAAACAAGCAATATCAACAAAGCGTATGCAATTTATAAATTTAATGCGCCAAACTAATCGAGTATCTGAACAGATACTTATAGAAAAAGAGCAACAGCATTTAAACACTCCTACCGATAGCAAACTGGGGATTGAATTAGTCATTCTTTACATTGAGAGTCAACAATTTGAAAAAGCGATTGAACTTGCGAATTCTTTACCTATTTCTTTACAAGAATGGGGAGAGTATGGCGCAATTGTTGGTCCTATCTACATTGCGTTAGGTCTGAAAAATAAAGCTGAAGCTTTGACGATATCTGGCTATTTAGCATTAGGTGTAGCGCCACAATTTGCGCAAGTTCTCATTCAAGGTATAAAACATCCAAACTCTGTTGAACAAGCCAGTCAGTTTTTATCTCAAGCGCAAGAAGATGGCCACTTTTCTGAAACTGTGTTACTACAAATGTTTGAACAATTAAACGATTTAGATCGTTATTTCTCACTGGCTTTTAAGCTGATTGACACTTATCAATTTGATGTACTCACTCATTATCGATTTCATCATAAAATAATAAAAAATCACCCTCAGTACCCTCAACTCATCAATGCAATTGGTTTAGCTGATTATTGGAAAGAAAATAATATATAAATA
>DAINNQ010000163.1:0-6234 GCA_036735825.1 Alteromonadaceae bacterium
ATGTACTGGATGGTTTGCATAATACGGTGCAAAAAGAAGGTGCGACAGGGTATAACGCATTTAAAGGTAGCAAATACGATGCTGCAGGTAAAACAGGTTCGGCACAAACGGCAAACTTAGCTCAAGATGAGAAATATGACGCTGAGTCAACAGAAGAAAGCCAACGCGATAACGCAATGTTTATTGCATTTGCCCCCTATGAAAACCCTGACCTTGTCGTCGCAGTTGCGATTGAGAATGTTGCCAAAGGTGGTGGAGCAACAAATGCTGCGCCAGTTGCTAGACAAATCATGGATCAATATTTTGGTGATCGCGTTATTGTCAGTAAAAAAACGCATTCGCAGCATTCAGAGCGATATGGTCAGCAGCATATTCATGATAGACAAAGCACAGTAGGAAGTGATTAATGCGTTCAACAGGCCAAGATCAGCAAAGACAATATTCTATTTGGCAAAAGCTTCATATTGATCTGCCGTTATTAGCTGGGATCAGTGCTTTACTTATATTAGGAATTTTCGTCGTCTATAGCGCTGGCGGTCAAGATATGGCGATGACAATTAGACATGTGAAACGTGTTGGAATCGCTTTCGTGGTTATGTTTATCATCGCGCAAGTTCCACCATTAGTTTATAAAAAATGGGCCGTACCCGCATTTATTATTGGTTTAGGGCTTTTAGTGTCGGTTTTACTTTTTGGTCACGTGCGAAACGGTGCAAAACGTTGGCTTGATGTTGGTTTTACCCTCATTCAACCTTCTGAAATAATGAAACTTTTTGTGCCAATAATGACGGCATGGTTTATCAGCCAATTCAATTTGCCCTCAAAATTAATCCATATTTTAGGTGCGTTTATTTTAGTGCTGATCCCTACATTATTAATTGCCAAGCAGCCTGACCTAGGCACTTCCCTGTTAATCGCCAGTTCAGGCATATTTGTCATATTTTTAGCCGGCGCCAGTTGGAAATTAATTGGCACATGCGGCGTTTTAGCGTCAGCTTTTGCCCCTGTATTTTGGATGTTTTTGATGAAAGATTATCAAAAGCAACGCGTATTAACCTTGTTAAACCCTGAGCAAGATCCTTTAGGGGCTGGTTATCATATTATTCAATCAAAAATAGCTATCGGTTCAGGTGGTCTTCAAGGTAAAGGTTGGCTCCAAGGCACACAATCTCAGCTTGAGTTTTTACCTGAACGCCATACCGATTTTATTTTTGCTGTTTTTAGTGAAGAATTTGGTTTAGTCGGTGTGACATTATTACTATTAGTTTACCTTGCCGTGGTAATGCGAGGACTATGGATTGCTACGAATGCACAACAAGCCTTTACTAAGCTTTTAGCCGGTAGTATCACGCTAACATTTTTTGTTTATGTGTTTGTCAATATCGGTATGGTTTCTGGTTTACTCCCTGTTGTTGGAGTACCTTTACCTTTAGTGAGTTATGGCGGCACTTCCATGGTGACATTAATGGCTGGTTTCGGTATTTTAATGGCAATTAGTACTCGTCGCCGATTTATAGCGTAATTGCCAAATGTCCAAACATCTTAAGAATCATAAGCATAACAATAAGAATTGACCTATTAAATGAACAAAAACTGTTTTTCCCTGTATTTTATTTTACTGTGCTCTTTAATATTGAGCGCTTGTAGTAGTAATTTCGGTCGTTATCAACAACAACACGACAGTACTCCTACTCGAGTACCTAATGCTATTGAATTACGTGATGCTATCCCTAGAGATGAAGCGAAAAGTAAGGGGGGCAATCGAGACTATCAAGTTCGTGGCAAGTCTTATCACGTTTTATCATCAGCTGAAAACTTCACTCAAACAGGCATAGCCTCCTGGTATGGAAAAAAGTTTCACGGGCATTTAACTTCAAACGGTGAAATTTACAATATGTATAGTATGAGCGCCGCTCATAAAAACTTGCCGTTACCAACCTATGTAAAAGTCACGAATATCGATAATAATAAATCGGTAATTGTCAGAGTCAATGATCGAGGCCCTTTTCATCAAAGCCGTATCATTGATTTATCGTACAGTGCGGCGTATAAGCTCGATATGCTAAAAACAGGAACAGCTAATGTCCGTATTGAAGCGATCACAAATTTTTCCAATGCAACACCGAATTTGCTTACAAAGAATAGGCAAGCGCCTAACTACATTCAAATATTTGCGACAAGCAATAAACAGGTTGCCCAGCAAAAAGCTAAAAAAGTATCAGCAATACTTAATCAACCGGTTAAAGTGCAACGTGCTAACCAGCTATTTAAAGTTCAAGTAGGCCCTATTAATGATTTAGCAGCACTGAACCATGTGCTAAACGAGATACAAAAAAAAGGTTATCCAAAAGCTTTTAAATTAAATTTATGAACACATCAATGTTCAGGGCAGCAGAAAACATCAAAAGATACAATTTGCAGCTTGCTACACCGTAGTAATCAATAAAAAAGCTGGTATACTTCTGAAAATCACTTCGTTTTTATGCAATTAACTTTTATTGATAATTGCCAATTATAATTTTCATGGGATAGCTATGCCTCAGCTCTTGGCCAAAAAAATGACCAAAAAAAATCGTACATTTATTAGTTTATTGACTTCTTTCTCGTTAACTTTTGCTTCATTGACTCATGCAGCAACAATTATCCCTTCCCCTCCACAAATAAACGCTAAAGGCCATATATTAATTGATTACACCACAGGCAAAGTTATCGCAGCAGAAAATCAAGATGCTTTATTAGCGCCAGCTAGCCTGACAAAAATGATGACAAGCTACATCATAGGTAAGGAGCTTCAAGCAGGAAATATTACTAATAACGACAAAGTGAAGATCAGTGCTAATGCTTGGGCAACTGGCAACCCTGTATTAAACGGTTCGTCATTAATGTTTTTAGAAGTTGGTAAAGAAGTGTCTGTGAGCGATTTAAACCAAGGCATTATCGTCGCTTCAGGTAACGATGCTTGTATTGCTATGGCAGAACATATTGCAGGAAGTGAAGACGCTTTCGCCGATTTGATGAACGCTCATGCGGAACAACTCGGTATGGCAAGCAGCTACTTTGAAAACAGCCATGGCCTAGATAGTGAAGCCCATCAAACCACGCCAAGAGATATGGCGACTCTTGCCATCGCACTGATCCGTGATGTGCCAAATGAGTATGAACTGTATAAACAAAAGTCGTTCACCTTCAACAATATCAAACAATATAACCGCAACGGCTTATTGTGGGATAAAAGCATGAATGTTGACGGATTAAAAACTGGGCACACCTCTCAAGCAGGATATAGCCTTGTCACTTCCGCAACTAAAGGCGAAATGAGATTAGTCAGCGTAGTGATGGGAACAGAAAGTGAACGTGCGCGTAAAGTAGAAAGCAAAAAGCTGCTCAACTATGGTTTCCGCTTTTTTGAAACTTATACTCCATACAAAGCGGGTGAAAAATTCGTTTCTGATCGTGTTTGGATGGGCGATGCCAAAGAAGTTGATTTAGGTATTCTTGAAGATACACCCATTACGATTCCTCGTGGTCAACGCAAGAATTTAGAAGCAAACTTTGAATTAAATACCCAACTGATCGCCCCATTAAGTAAAGGCGCGGTAGTCGGTAAAGTCTTTCTTCAACTTAATGGTGAAGATATTGGTGAATATCCACTGGTAACATTACAAGAAATCAATGAAGGTGGCTTATTTGATCGTCTAGTTGATTATGTGAAATTACAATTCGCTAATTAATTTTATCCAATCTTTTCAATAAATAAACCCAGCAATGTTGCTGGGTTTATTTTTTTCAAAAGATAATTTTTTTAAAAGCTTGATTTCTATTAATACATCACCATTTTGCTTAGCAATAAATAATGTTAAAATCCCCCAACAGAAATTATCGACCAAATACTTCTGGTCATAAATGAGAGCGATAATGAACACCAAATTTGATGAATTACTAGAATTCCCGACTGTTTTGAATTTTAAAGTCATGGGTGTTGCATGTGAGGAATTACCCGATCTCGTGATCACTGAATTACAAAAACACACACCAGGTGATTATGCACCCAAAATAAAGCCCAGCTCAAAAGGCAATTACCACTCATTATCTATTGCGATAACGGTAACCAGTAAAGAGCATATCGAATTAATTTATCAATCATTAACTGCGATCGAAGAAGTTAGATACGTTTTATAAATAACTTTCATGTCAAACACATGAATGCTCTGGCAAAGGTAATTTTTTGAATAACTCCATTATTGTTCGGCAATTAGACCAAACCGACTATGTCAGTGTTTGGCAAGCGATGCAAAACTTCACAGATAATCGAAATGATTCAACGCTTGATGAATTGTGGTTAGTCGAGCATCCTGCGGTATTTACCCAAGGTCAAGCGGGTAAAGAAGAACATTTATTAATGCCTGGTGATATACCAGTAGTTAAAGTTGATAGAGGTGGTCAAGTCACCTATCACGGCCCTGGTCAGCAAGTCATGTATTTTATGATCAACTTACGTCGTCGAAAAATGGGCGTGAGAGAATTGGTTACCCTTATCGAAAATGGCATAATCGCCACACTTGCTGAAGCCAATGTGGTAGCAAATGCCAAACCAGATGCACCTGGCGTTTATGTTGATGGCAAAAAAATTGCCTCACTTGGTTTACGAGTACGTAAAGGCTGCTCTTTTCACGGTTTAGCGTTAAATATCAATATGGATTTATCCCCTTTTCTTCGCATTAACCCTTGCGGTTACGCTGGCTTAGAAATGATACAAACATCAACTATAAGTGCACTCGATACCGTCGAAAAAGCGGGTATCGCACTTGTAAAACATATGTCTGCGCTATTAAACGTTGACAATATTACTTATCAATCAGGATTGGAGTCATTGAATGACCACTAAATCATCACGCATCGCACCGGGAACAAAATTAAGAGACGCCGATAAAATGGCGCATATCCCGATTAAAGTTGTGCCCTCTGAACGTGAAACCATGCTTAGAAAACCTGAGTGGCTACGTATTAAATTACCACGTTCGAGTGAACGCATTGATAGCATTAAATCAGCCTTGCGTAAGCATAATTTACACTCAGTTTGTGAAGAAGCGTCTTGTCCAAATTTATCGGAATGTTTCAATCACGGTACTGCAACCTTTATGATTTTAGGTGATATTTGTACACGACGTTGCCCATTTTGTGATGTTGGTCATGGTCGTCCATTAGCACCTGATGCTGATGAACCAAGAAAACTAGCGTTAACATTAAAAGATATGGCGCTAAAATATGTGGTGATCACGTCGGTTGACAGAGACGATTTACGTGATGGTGGCGCTCAACAATTTTCTGATTGTATCAGCGAAATCGCTATTCATTCTCCAAAGACCAAAATAGAAATTCTTGTTCCTGATTTTCGTGGTCGCATGGACAAAGCATTAGAGATCTTAAATAAAAATCCTCCTCATGTCTTTAACCACAATTTAGAAACAGCGCCACGTCTATATACAAAAGCGCGCCCAGGGGCAAATTATCAATGGTCATTAGATCTATTGAAAAAATTTGGAGAAGCAAACCCTACCGTTAACACTAAATCGGGTTTAATGGTTGGGCTGGGTGAAACGAACGAAGAAATATTACAAGTAATGCGCGACCTACGTGCGCATGGCGTAAAAATGCTAACCATAGGTCAATACTTACAACCGAGCAAAGATCATTTGCCTGTTGAACGTTATGTACATCCTGATGAATTTGACATGTTCCAAAAAGAAGCCATGAAAATGGGCTTTGAACATGCAGCATGTGGACCTTTAGTTCGTTCTTCATATCATGCTGACAAGCAAGCTGCAGGTGAAGAGGTCAAATAACTTCGGTTGCATTTAGTAATAATAAAACTAGTTAGTTGGTTTAAGTGTCCTTAAATTCGCTAACTAGTTGTTTACATCATGACTGTACTACATTCATTATCTACAATTATCTTCGTGAGCTTTCTGTACTCAAAATCGTAACTGGCATCACACCTTCTTGTGGTAAGTTTTTATATTTAAGATACAGAGAAAAAATCTCATCAATATTCAAGTTATTTATTAAAGCATCTAATTGCTCTTTGAGCATCAAGCCGTTTTCATCGTTATTAACCGCCATGCTCGCAGGAATAATGCCAATGGACCTATAGTGAACATGGTGAATTTTTTTCTGCTCTAGTAAGGTCATTACCGACGCACGCTCAAACAATAAAACATCAATACGATGTTTTAT
>DAINNQ010000164.1:0-6158 GCA_036735825.1 Alteromonadaceae bacterium
GTTTAAAAGCTTGACTCGACATTGAACGAGCATCACTTAACATAGCAGTATGTGTACCAGGTGACACATACCACAGGAGCCCACTTACTTGATCTACCACTTTCTCGTATGAATAGAAACCACCATCATGTTCAAACCTCGCACTAATCTTAAAAGGCTCAACTTTTAAAAAATTATCAAAAGATTCAGTTGAAATAAAATAATATTTTTGGATAAATTGAGTCGGTACGATAACAATTGGCGGCAAAGGGTCATAAGTTACAAGCCAAGTGTACGTCATTTTTAGCGTAATGGTGGCTTGACTTCGATTACCAAAACTATCTTCAATGGTATAAATTAATTGAGGTACGGTACCGGTTTCAATGCCTACGTATTTTCCATAAGAATGTAGCGATATATAGGATTCTGTGCCACTGCTATTTACTATATATGGAGATAGTGATGTGGTATTTGATGACACGGCGATAATTTTTACACTGGTCGCACTATCTATAATATCATTTGCTAATGGGTAAAGAGCTTGGCTCTTTGAACCTGATCTTCTGAATACAATCTCATCATCAACCGCAACAAGGGGGTCAATAATCGAATTGACAGTAATACTGACGGTGGCATTGGCCGAGGTTAATTCATCATTATCGGTGACAAAATAACTAAAACTGTCTTCGCCGTAATAGTTTTCACCAGGCATATACTTAAACTCACCGGCATCAGTTATGGTAACTTCACCCTTGGTCGGCGTTGTCACTATAGTGATGGTAATAGTGCCTTCAGGATCGGGGTCTTTAGCATCAGGAGTAAAGATTAGTTCTGTATCTTCGTCAGTAGTCACCGCTTGGTTATTCGCCACTGGGGCAGAGCTTACGTTAACAATATCAACCGTATTAGAGGTGATAGTTTCCAAGGTACCAGCATCATCCGTATACTTAAGCTGCACGCTCAGTGAACGTCCGCCATCATCATCACCTGTGGTATAGGTTGGGCCAGTAGCGCCATTAATAATGGCTCCGTTTCTCAACCACTGATAAGTAAACGTCGCACTGGTTAAACCATCACCGTCTTCAATATTTGATGGGTCTGCCGTTAATGTTGCCCCTTCTGTTAAATCACCTGTGATATTGACATTGCCAGTAGGGCTTTGGTTAACATTATTAACGGTAATAGCAACGGTGGCGACGTTGGAGTCGAACTCGCCATCGTTGGCTTTAAAAGTAAAGCTGTCATCACCAAAATAATCTGTGTCAGGGGTGTATAACCAGTTACCTGAGCCTTGGTCTGCAACACTGCCGTGAGACGGTTGGGTTTCAATAATGTAGGTTAAGGTATCGTTATCTTGATCATTGGCAGTTAACTGAATGGAAGTCGGTGTATTTTCATTTAATATACTTGTGACATTTTCAGCAACAGGTGCATCGTTAACATTAGCCACTAGTACGCTTGTTGACATAACCGACTCTGCAGTATTCCCGCCGTCAATGTAACTAACCCTAACAGACAATTGTTGGCCAATATCGTCGGTTGTTATTTGATAACTGCTTGCTGTTGCGCCGGTAATTTCTGTACCTGCGCGTAACCATTGATACGAGAATGTACCTAAACCCTCTACATCATTCAATGATGAGGTGTCCACCGTAACCGTTTCATATTCTGCCGCAGTTCCCGAAATAACCACTTCACCGCTTGGGTTGTCATTAACTGGATTGACGGTAATTGTCACCGTTGCCGTATTTGAAAGAGCACCTTCGTTATCACGAACTCTGTAGGTAAAGCTATCAGCGCCATAATAATTAGCTGCCGGTTGGTAACTTACCGTACCGTTATTATTAACCGTTGCAGTGCCATGGTTAGCATTACTGACAATTGCCACTGTTGAAGCATTAATGCTGCCGTCACTGTCACTGTCGTTTGATAAAACGCTAATGGTGGTATTACTATCTTCGTTGACACTAATGCTGTCATTACCTGCTGATGGCGGCACATTAGCAATGGCTTGAACAAGTACACCTGTTAGATTGCCAACACCATTTAGCGTAACAGCAATGTCATTACCACTCGCATCACGCATTGTGCCGTTATAAAGCGCAAAGTCGTTACTGTCTAATGTGATGCCATCTAAATCAGTGTCGCCAGCTTGAGTGGTGTACCTAAATAATAATGCACTCGTACCACTACCAGACACGTAAGTTGCATCGCGTGTCACTCCACTAATATTTAATAAAATAGCAGGGGTACCACCCGATGTATCAACCGTAACATTTTCATCAGTATTAACAGTAAAATTTAAGTTTTGATTGATACTATAAGTAGCGGGTGTTGGCACCGTGACTGATGTTACAGTAGGGGGCGTTCCATCGGTAATAACAATACCTGTGCCATTGGTTACCGGCGTTGTGGCGGCCATCAAGGTACCATCATTAAGTGATAAATCTGTATCGCCATCTACTGAAAAAATTATGGTGTTGCCGTACATAGGGCTAGAAGCATCGCTAAAGTAACCGTTTACGGTATAAACCTCGCTGGTGCCGTTAGCGACTACAAGCCCTAGACTGCCGAAACTCAGTTTATTAGTGCCACCATTGTAGGTACCGACAACATTATTGACTCCAGCACCGCTTAATCGCCAAACAATATTGTCAATGTCAACATTGTTGGTGCCTGACACGTTGAGATCTACTTGAAAAATAGTGAGGGGCAATCCGTCGGAGCTTCCGCCATCAGTGATGGTAAAATCAAATAAGTTAACCGCTTCGCCAACTGTGTCAGCAGTGTCTGACAGGTTTACAGGTTCAACTACACCCGCTGCAATTGTTAAGCTGCCGTCGCTGTCTGGTGTTGCTGTGGTGACATCAACTTTTGTTGGGGTGACCTGCAAATTTGGCACGTTATCTTCAGCAACTACATAAATATCGTATGCAGTTCCTGCGGTTAACCCTGAAATTAATGACGTATTTGCAGCAACATTAAATGAGGCGGCTTTAAATGCCGCAGCACCTGCACTGTTTTGGCCTGCTTTCACTTGGGCTGCACTTGGTGCGCCGTCACCGTCAGGTACTACCACAAAATATGCCGTGCCTGCTTCATCGGTATTGACAGTTAATGTGGTTTGAGTAACGCCTGTTGATGATACTGAAGGTGTTGAATTAGTAAAAACAGGAGGGGTTATGTCGCCAGCAGCTTGAATGACACTATTAACGGTAAACCCTAACCAGCGTTGTATAAATTGTACGCAAGCGGCTGGTGTTAGATCTGTACCAGTACAAGAACCGCCAGTTGTAACGTGCCAAGCATTGCCTGCAGCTGTACAAGATCCTTGATTAGTATATCCCGCGATTACGGCCCTTTGTACGCTATTTGTACCTGCACCTGTAATATTTGGATTTGCAATATAAGTTGCTGCGCCAATATTTACACTATGACAAAAATCAACAAAGGTTTTACGTCCTAAGGTATTACCTGATAAACGAGCAGTAACGGCTTCTTTGCTCGTTAATAAATCATTTGCTTTTAAAAATGCTAAAGCTTGATTGTCTACATTGATTGTTGCTGGTTTTACTTTTTTGTTTTGTTTGTTGGTAAAGGCGCCAAATGCCGAACGCTTACCTTGACTAACAATATTTTTCGCTGCTTGATTAGGTGTGCTGGCTATTGTTGTTTGTGGTGTTTTATTTGATGAGCTATCAACATACACCACGGCATTATTTTTATTTTTTCGGCCATTGAGTGATGAAGAAAAATTTCGTGTTGAGGCAAATGCATTGCCACCGACTAAGGCTAAAAGAGGGATAGCAGACTTTATTACCTTATTTAACTTCTTTATTGATAGACTCTTATTTTTCATTAATGAACTCCAAAGCATTTAATGATTTTATGCAACATTCTTAAACACTATAGTTCAGGATGGCAAAAATGGTTTCGTATTCTTGGGTGAGTAGGCTCTATTAATTCAGGAAAGCTACTATTGGGGATCACCGCAACATCATAAATTTGGTCTACATTGCCGGTAAATTTTATATTGCCGACTTCTTTTATATATTCTGTTTTATTATCGGTACTTAGCGATTTTTCTTTAGTGTTAAATAGCCAAATACCAGAAAAAGTTTCATCGTACTTATTAGACAAAGGTGCAGGTTTGCTGACGTCGGCTTCTCTTACTTTTGAAAGACCAACAAACATTAAAGGCCCATAAAAGTCCATACCTCGTGTAAAACCAGGTACTTCAGCAACGGTTGCTGTTTCTTTAGTTTCAGGGTGATAGGTACAAATAAGCCCATGCCCCGAATTACAAAAATAAACATGGTCTTGATACCAACGTGGAGAATGCGGCATGGCTAAACCGTCAACGAGTATTTGATTAGTTTCTACATCCATTAAAGTGCCATCAAATTGCTTGTTTTTACGCCACATACCTGCTTCATCAAATTTAGAAAATGTGGTGACATAAGCGGGTTTGCCGTCTTTTAAGGTCATGCCATTTAGGTGGCATCGATCTTCAGGTACTAATTCAGAAATAAAATAAGGCTTCCATTGTGGTACAAAACTATAATCTGGCTCGATAGTGCACAGGCATGAAAAGCTTGAATTGACGACCCACAAACCTTCGTCGCCCCAGTCAATATCATGAATGTTGATCATGCCTGAATAATGGGATGAACGAGTGATAAAGCACGCATCGACTTTTTCATCAACGGGGGCATTGAGCTTTTCTTGATAGGCTTTAAATTCTTCTAACTTTTCTTCACGCTCGATAATTTGCTCAGGAGTTAGCTCTACTATTGGAGCTTCTTGTTTAGCAGAGGAAATGAGCGCTTCAGCTTTGTTGTTATTATTCTTTGTTTCTTTGGGCCTTATTCTTGGGGCGGTTATGTCGTCTTCGATACTTTGAAGTGGTTTTTTAAGCATGTTTAGCAAACCATCTTCTCGTTGAAAATTTATTATTTGAGAAAATATTCCCAAAGTAATGCCTTCTTCTGTGACGGATAAACCCATTGGGCGAGGAAATGATTTAAAGTTAACGTCTAATGTTTCGCCGTCACTTCTAATTAGCATTAACCGTCCTGCTTGATAGGAAGTAAAAGCAAGTGAGATATTTAATTCTTTTAATATTCGGGGTAAATTTTCAGAGTATTCACAACTATAATCCATGTCTTCATATGGCATGGTCGTTTCATTTTTCTCACTTTTTGTCATGCTTCTCACTTTGCTTGTTTAGATTTTCTAAGGCTTTTAATGATGACGTTAATTGCGCTAATGTCATGTTAGGGTATTGAGACAATGTTAAAGCTGCTAAACCAGTAACAATAGCTGCTGATAACGATGTGCCTGAAAATATGCCATATTTTCCTGAAACTACAGTAGTTTTTACTTTGCCGCCAAAAGCAAAAAAGTCAACTGATTTACCATAGTTACTAAAAGGTAATATTTTACCTTGTTTGTTATTTGCACCAACAACAATTGCTGAATTAATTGCGGCCTCATGACTGCTGTTATTAATTTCTTTGCCATTATTGCCTGCTGAGAATACAACACCAAGTCCTTTACCTTTTCGCCCATTGACTGAAAGGTCATTTATTATCTCAGCAATAGGTTGTAATAACCATTGAGAATGCCAGCTACAGTTAATAATGTCTGCTCCTGCCAATGCTGCAAGGTAAAAGCTTAATAAGGTGTGTGAGGTCCAACTGTCAGGTTGCTTTATCGCGATAAAATCGGCTTCTGGGGCAATACCATCAATACCGATTTGGTTATGCTCTGCAAAAATAACCCCCATTACTTTTGTGCCATGTTTGTCGGTATGCTTATTTGCTATAGCATTTAATGTTTTATTCTCGACATCATAAGAAAATAAAGTGTTAACGTTTTGCAAATCAGGATGCTGAAAATTAAAACCATCGTCAATTATGGCTACTTTTACACCTTTACCTTTGGAGCTTTGCCAGTAGTCAGCAATATTATACATTTTGAAGTAAGGGTTTAATTTTGTCTTATTATGGTTAGTTTTATCTGATGAGTTATCAATGGGCTTATTGGAAAAGGGGGAGTTAGCCGTGTGTTTAAGTTGTAGAATGTCAGGCTGGACTAAACTGATATTAGGGTGTTTTTGCAAGTTGTTTAATACAGTGGCTAAATTGTGAATATCTTGGATTACTAGAGCATAATAA
>DAINNQ010000165.1:0-6113 GCA_036735825.1 Alteromonadaceae bacterium
CATAAATTGATTAAACATGTTAACACACAAAAAAACCGCCAAAAGGCGGTTTTTAATAATCTATAATTCACTTATTTTTTTGCAAGTTTACCTATAGCAACCAAATCAAAAGTGATTAACGCCGTTTCCTCTAAGAAAGGATCAATTTCATCTAGCTCTTCAGGTAAATCGTCTAATGACGATACTTTCTCTTTACCTAATCGCGCTAAACGCTCGTTAGCTCTAATTAATTGTTTAGCCTTACGCTCATCACGTTTTGCTTGCCTTTCAGCTAAGTTTAAAGAAACTGTCTTCTTGTCTTTTTCTAGTTGATATTCAGTAATATCACTTAGCAAGTAATTAAATTCACTGTTATTTTTAACGCGCTCATGATGAAGTGACGTTAAATATTCTACATCGCTCGTTAAATTAGACAATTTAGCATAAGGTGCTTGAGGGACTTGATCCCAAGGTAAAGCATTTTCTTCTTTACTTTCACCCCACTCTTCAGGATCTATCGCTGTAGGAAACGCAATATCTGGTAGCACTCCTCGGTGCTGAGTACTACCACCGTTGATTCGATAAAATTTAGCTATAGTATACTGAATGCTACCAAACGGTTTTTCGTAAAGATCATAAACACGACCTAGCGGACGGTGTTGTTGCACCGTTCCTTTACCGAAAGTATGTTCACCTACAATAACCCCTCGGCCATAATCTTGAATTGCAGCAGAAAATATTTCAGAAGCTGAAGCACTATAACGATCCACCATAACAGTCAATGGACCATCATAATAAGTAATGCCATCTTTATCTTGATTAATAGAAATTCTATTGGCACCATCACGTACTTGAACTACAGGGCCTTTATCAATAAATAACCCCGTTAATAATGTTGCTTCAGTTAAAGAACCACCTCCATTACCTCGTAAATCGATGATAATCCCTTCAACATTTTCAGCTTTTAGCTTATCAATTTCTTTTTTAACGTCACGTGATAAGTTGTTATAAAAACTAGGAATATTAATCACACCTAATTTTTTACTGGTCGCATCACCTGGTTTTTCAAAATGTATTTCAGATTTTGCGGCACGATCTTCTAAAATGATTTTGTCACGAATAATCGAAACAATTTTGATACTCGATTCATCAACTTCTTCACCAGATAAAACTTGAAGTCTCACCTTGCTACCTTTTGGACCTTTAATTAGATCAACAACATCATCTAAGCGCCAGCCAATAACATCTTCAAATTTTTCTTCATCTTGCGATACACCAACGATACGATCTTTAGGTTTTAATTGATTTGATTTATCAGCTGGACCGCCAGTGACTATGCTTTGTATGACAGTATAGTCTTCTTCAGCACGTAGCACTGCACCTATACCTTCAAGGGATAAATTCATATCCATTTGAAAACGTTCAGCATTGCGTGGAGATAAATACGAAGTATGAGGTTCAACTACGCGCGCAAAACTATTCATCACAATTTGAAAAACATCTTCACTTTCACTTTGTTTTAAACGTTTTATTGCATACTTATAACGCTTTGATAGCACTTCTTGAACTTTAGGCCACTCTTTACCCGCGAGTGTTAAATTTAACGCATCAAATTTCACTTTTAAGCGCCATAGTTCATTTAACTCAGCCTCAGATGCTGGCCATGGAGCATCTTCTCTATCATAGTGATATGACTCATCGACAGTAAAGTCAAAAGGCTTATCTAACAATGATAAGGCAAACTCGTATCTTTCAAGTCGTCTTTTAAGATTTAAGTTATACAAATCATAGGCAACATCTAACTTGCCACGAGCGATAATATTGTCAAAATCTAAACGATACTTTTCAAAATCTTGAATGTCCGAGGCTAAAAAGACATTACGACCATAATCGAGTTGCTTAACGTAGCGATCAAATATCTGTTCAGATAAATCATCGTTCATTTGCACCGTTTTATAATGGGCACGTGTAAACTGGGCAGTGATGCGTTTACTGGAAGTAGCATGCTGGCTTTCTGGCTCTAAAATAGGTAAAGCTAAAGGTTTGTCAGCTTCGATTGATGAAGCGAAAAGACTAACCGCAGTTAGTGACATTGATACGGCAAGTGCTATACGACAAATTTTTTGCATGCTTGCTACTCCATAATATTATTCAGTAAATATATTTTTGATTTGAGTTTTGACAACCATTCCTGAGTTAAGTTGCACACTCACATCATCACCTGATACTTCTGTGATCACAGCATCTAAAGGAGCATTACCTAACTGTACTTTGACAGCATTACCTACGACAACTGCACTTGACTCTACTGGTTTAAGTTTAGCCGCAACTTTAGGTTGTGCACGGTTAGTTGACTTAACCGCCTTAAACTTAGCTTTATCTTTTGCTTTGTTTGTTGGCTGAGATGCTTTGTTTTCAGGCTTTTTACTCTTATACGTCTTTTTATCTTTAGTGTCTTTAGGATTTTTGTTACCAAATTTTTCCTGACTTTCTGACAATGTTTTGGCAGCATAATCCGCTTGTTCTTGATCTATCTCTGCAACTTGATTGCCATCAATATCAACGCGAAATTCACCGACTTTAATCGCTTTAAGATATCGCCAGCTACTCGTGTAGTGTCTTAACGCTTGACGTAAACGGGTTTTACTGACTTTTTCATCATCAGCTAATCTATCAGCCAATTCTTGAAAAACACCAATTTTTAGCGCTTTTGCAGGCCCTTGAATTGAAAAACACGAAGGGAATTTTTCGGCTAAATAAGCAATAATTTCCTTTGTGCTAATGCGTTTAGTTTCTGCTTCTACTTTAGTGTCAGCGTCATTGTTTGCTTCAACTACTGGAGCTACTTCGCTTTCTGTTTTAGTTTCCATAAATACAACTTTTATAAAATGTTCTAATTTTCTAGATATTGTTCTCGATTTTGCATCACATGATGACACCAATCACATATATCTTCACTTTCAATTTCAGCTAGCGCTTCTTGCCCTATCCAATGTTCCCAAACCAAAGCGAGTAATTGATTTAACACCTCTGGCTCTATATCTTCTTCTGCATAATCATACAAGGTATGATAAATTTCGTTAAGGTTTTCAGCGACGAGCTCTTCTTGCCCTTCCCAGTCACCAACAACAGCCTCAGAAATTAAATAATCATGAATATCTACAAATTCTTTCATATTTATTATGGTCTGCTTTTCATTAATTGGCGTTCAAATAAGTGAACAATCTTTTCTAAAGCTTGCTGATCTTGTTCATCAAAACGATCGAATACCACACTATCAATATCAAGCACAGCAACAATCTCATTATTCATTTTAACAGGGATGACAATTTCTGAGTTACTTTGTGCATCACAGGCTATATGTCCTGCAAACTGATGAACGTCTGCAATTCGTTGAGTTGTTTGAGTAGAAACTGCTGTACCACAAACACCCTTGCCAACTGGGATCCTAATACAAGCAACTTTACCTTGAAATGGTCCCAACACCAATTCATTGTTAATTAACCGATAAAAACCAACCCAATTAACATGCTCAAGTGTTTCAAATAATACCGCGCTAATGTTTGCCATATTAGCAATCATATCGTGTTCGTCGCCAATAATGGCGTCAACTTGATCATTAAGCTGAGTGTAAAAATCAGTTTTACTCATAAATTTTTACTATCTTCGTCAAAAAGCGCATAACATACCGCGATAGTGTATCAAATTAAAGCTTTATAACCGAGATATTATCAAATAAATTGAAAATCTAATGTGCGATATCATAAATGGCGATTACTTGAGCACTTATTGCTTTTACTGTCACTTGTGATGCAAAACCAATACTCGCTTCACTCGCCATTCTATATTGACTTGGGGAATGGTAAGCAGATTCTTTCATGGATAATAGTCCACCAAGTTTTACACCCGCTTGTTTCGCTATTTTCTCTGCTTTATCTTTAGCATTGGCAATCGCTTGAAATAAAGCTTTTTCGTAATAAAGTTCAGGCTCTGAAAATGTCATTTCTAATGGATAAACCTGACTAACCCCCAATTTAACAATGTTGTCTAGCACTTTGTCATAAACACTCAACTGAGAAAACATCACTTTTATTGTTCGACTCACTTCAAAACGCACGATCGTTTGAATTTCATCTTGATGATTATTACCTGAAACAATGACTTTTTCGTTTTTATTGATTTTATTTTTAAGTTCAAACTGTTCAATCGCAATCGAGGTTTTTTCATAAACAGGAAAAATTCTTACTTGCGAAGATTCTATGGTTTTCTCATCCACGTCATTTTTTTTGAAAACCTTGATCACTTGTGCACTTTTACTGTCAACCAAGGCTTTAGTTTTACTCGCGCTTTTACCCCGCTCTCTAATTTCAATGGTAAGTGAAAATTGATCAGGCATTGCCAGTAAAGAGGCTTTGCCAACAACTTCTATGCCATTATTATCTTGTGCAAACGTGATGATTGATTGAAACATCAAGCATGTTACTAGTATTAATTTTTTCATATTTACCTTCAAATCTTCTCTATTGTACTGTTTGCTTTTAGATCGACATAACAAACTCATTATATCGCTATTCTGGAGAATTACTGACTGGAGTTGTTAGTAATTGTTTTTTCTAAACAACATTGATAATAAATAAAACGATATGAATGTTAGCTTAACAAGGATCAAAGTGCTGCAAAGAAATTTTCGTAATATTTTAAAAGCTAAGAAAAAGTGAAGAAAAACTTAGTATAAAAAGATGAAATGAAATGAAATGTATAAAGCCCTTTATTTTCAAAATATGAAATATCCAGATAAAACTCAAGGGCTTTAACACGTTATTATTTTAATTAAAAAGAATCTGCTGGAACTCGAACAAAACCTTCCATTAATACTCTTGCACTTCGGCTCATCATCGCTTTATTGACTGTCCATTTACCGTCACTAATACTCGCTTTCGCGCCGACTTTCAATGTGCCTGAAGGATGGCCAAAAACGACCGACTCACACTCTCCGCCCCCCGCGGCAAGATTAACTAATGTACCGGGGATTGCGGCAGCCGTACCTATTGCCACTGCTGCTGTGCCCATCATAGCATGATGAAGTTTTCCCATTGATAAGGCGCGAACATTTAAATCAATATCGCTTGCATTAATTGCTTTTCCACTCGAAGAAATATAACTTGCAGCTTTGCCAACAATAGCAACTTTGGGCGTATGTTGACGAGCCGCAGCTTCACTTACATCTTTCATTAATCCCATTTTAACCGCGCCATAAGCTCGAATAGTTTCAAACATGGCTAATGCTTTATCATCCGTGTTGATATCGTCTTGCAATTCCGTGCCGAGATAATTTAAATCTTCAGCCTTCAAAAAAACGGTTGGAATACCCGCAGTGATCATCGTCACAGGGAATTTTCCGATGTTAGGAACTTCTAGTTCATCAACAACATTTCCCGTTGGAAACATGGCTTCGCTTGCATCTACTGGCGATAAAAACTCCACAGGTACTTCTGCCGCAGGAAACGTGACGCCGTCAAGTTCAAAATCACCCGTTTCTTGTACTTCTCCGTTGGTTATTGGCACATGGGCAATAATGGTCTTTTTAATATTTGCTTGCCAAATTCGCACCGTGCATACGCCATTAGCGGGAATTTTATCACTTGAAATTAAACCACTTGTTATCGCAAATGAACCAACTGCCGCAGTTAAATTGCCGCAATTACCACTCCAATCAACAAAGGGTTTATCGATTGAAACTTGCCCAAATAAATAATCAACATCGTGCTCAGCTTGGGTGCTTTTTGATAAAATAACCGTTTTACTAGTGCTTGACGTAGCGCCGCCCATACCATCGGTTTGTTTACCATAAGGATCTGGACTACCAATAACGCGCAATAAAAAATTATCACGCGCATTGCCTGCAACCTGACAAGATTGAGGTAAATCAGTTAAATTAAAAAAAACGCCTTTCGAAGTGCCGCCACGCATGTAAGTGGCAGCAACTTTTATTTGTGGTTTAAAACTCTTAACCATAATTTTTCCTGATATTTACGCTTTAGCTTGTAAGAAATCTTGAGCGAATTTTTGTAACACGCCACCAGCTGTGTAAACAGACACTTCGTCAGCAGTATCTAAACGGCACTTAGTCGATA
>DAINNQ010000166.1:0-6106 GCA_036735825.1 Alteromonadaceae bacterium
TCATCACACAACTTAATGTATGTCGTGAGCTCGGATAACCAACCAACTGGCCGTGGCTATTCCCGTAAACTTTAAACCCTTCAAAACTCGCTAATGTTGCACCATCAGAATTAGTCATGCGTTTATCATAAGTAAGCGCGGTATCTTCACACTCTTTTGCAATAGCAATTGCTTCATCCGTTGATAGCACTTTAGGATGATATAAATCTAAATCAGGTGGGTTCATCGCTAACAGCTCTTTATCAGCTAGCCCAGAAAATTCATCAACTGAGGTATATTTGGCAATATTGACAGCAGCTTCAACAGACTGTTTTAATGCGGCCTCTGATAAATCGGCAGTTGAAGCACTCCCTTTGCGCCCATTTTTATACACTGTGATACCAAGCGCACCATCGCTAGTAAATTCTACGGTTTCCACATCACCTAAACGCGTGCTCACACTTAAGCCTTGTTGACGACTCATCGCTACTTCTGCACCATCAGCACCTAATGACTTAGCTAAAGACAAAACTTGAGCTACACGCTTCTCAACTTGTTCCATTTGTTCGGTAATATTATTTGAATCGGTCATTCGGATGATATTCTCATTATTTCTAGCTAGAGCCAGTTACATATTTTGATGTATAATAGCTACATTCAGGATTTTAAAAACTACCTACTATTATGCCCCAGTCTGAACATGAATTCGATGAAGAATTAAAAAGTAAATCAGAAATCAAACGTGAAATGTTGGATTTGCAAGATTATGCCATGCGTTTGGTTAAGCTTTCTAAACATCAGCGCACCAAAATTCCCTTTTCTGAAGCACTACTAGAAGATTTAGTGTTAGCAGATAAGATAAAAAATAAGCATGAAGCTTTACGCCGACATATACGTCATATGGCAAAAGTACTTTCTGAAATGGATCTTGAGCCAATTAATCAAGCACTTGATGTTATGGCAAATAAGCATCAACAAGAAACAGCTAAATTCGTTCATTTAGAAAATTTACGTGATGCTCTTATTGAGCAAGGCGGAACGCTGATTGAAGAATTATTAGCAAAATATGAAAGCTTGGAAAGGCAAAAGCTTAGACAACTTGTCCGCCAAGCGGCTAAAGAAAAACATTTACAAAAAATTGGAAAATATCACAAAGAGCTTTTTGATTACTTAAAAACCAGTATTCCGTTATAAGCTTTCTTAACTGCATATAAAATAGCAAAATAAATTTATCAGCATTAGCGCATGTGCGAACCATTTTGGTCTGCACATGCGTTTAAATCATAAAAACGTCAGTTTAAACTCAACTAAATTTCAAAATAGTTAGTGAATACTTTATATAATTCAGTACCTTGGTTAACACTTGCTGAGGCAAAATGTAATATTGGCAGCACGTCTTTATCAAGCGACAAATAGTGTAATGGGTCGCCATCGCCATAATTGTCCATACGTAAAATTCGCGCTAATGGCTGACCTGCTGGCAAAGGTTGACCAAATTCAGCTAGGTAATCCACCATGCCGCCCATTGGCGAATAATACGCTTTATAATCTTTTAAATAACAGGCATATCTTGTCATCTTTTGCGGTTGATATTCACTGGTTGCCAGCACGCCTTTATATTGTAAATAGCTGAGAATACTTTTAGCGTCATCAAGCGCTACATCTAAGTCAATTTGTTCTTGAGAGCCTAACTCTACGGTAAAACTTTCTTTATTTAAGTGCTTCGAACTAATAGAAAATTCAATACCTAAGTCAGCAAACGCTTGCTGTAATTTCCACCACGGACAAAACGTTGCTTCATCAAGCGCACCATCAAACTGATTAGGGATCAACAAGGTATGAGGAATATCGAAATATTGTGCGCTTTCTTGGGCATATTCAGGACAATAAAGATGCTTACTTGAAATAGGCCCCGTATGTAAATCAAGCACCAAATCGGCTTGATGAGCCAAGCGCTGTAACTGATAAGCAATACGTTGGCCTGTGGTTAAGCCATAAATATTATGTTCAAGTTTCTGCTCGATAGAGTTAATCATCACTTTTTTGAAGTTTTCTTCAATAGTCGCGTCACTTTTACCAATGCAAGATTGCACGAAGGGCTTAATCAATGATTCATCAAAGTGATACATTCTATTCCAGTTCACCCCAGTTATAGGGTCAAAACGCCCTAATGTGTACTCACCATTTTTGTGATTACAACCTACGGGGTTGGCATACGGAACTAGTGTAATATCACCGTTTAAGGGGGTATCTTTTAACAACTCTAATAATTGGAATATTACTGCGTTACCTTGCACTTCTGCGCCGTGCATATTCGCTTGAATATAAACACTTGGGCCTTCTCCGCTGCCTTTTAAACGATAAACAGGTACAGTTAAAGCAGCACCGCTGGCCATTTCACCAACATGCATGATTTCTTTAGAAAATTGCGTCATTTCTTGTTCTCAACTTCATGGCAAATGAAACTGTTGTCACAGTAGCTTGCCGTGTTGTAATAAAATTGTATTCGTTGTTTGTTTAGAGCGTGTTGTTATCTTAAATACCACGAGGCATGTTCTGCCTCACGCACTACCGTTAACTGCCCTTGCTGCCAAATGTATTCCGCTGCAATCTCATGGCATAAGAAAAATGGCATACTTTCGGTAAAGCCATAAGCGCCACAAAGGCCAAAAATAACCACGTCATCAACGTCAATATCTTCGGGTAATAACAAATGCCCAAGTTTATCCATGCTGGTACATAAGGGGCCATGCAAATCAAACGCATAGTGCTCTGAATTGATTGGCTTAGAAGCAGCTCTTAACAAACTGACAGGAAAAGGCTGTTCAGTAATTGCTGGGCGTAATAAGTGATTAATTCCGCCAGCTAATACCAACTGCTGTTGCTGATAATTCATTTTTTTATCAACAACAGTAGTTAAGTAATATCCACATTGAGCAACCGCAAATCGACCAAGCTCAAGCCATAGCTCATCAACACCAGCTTGCTGTTTTATTTTCGCTAAATCGTTGAGAATTTGTTGCCAAGAAAGTGTTTGACCCAATTGCAAATAATCAATGCCTAAGCCACCACCTAAATCAAGAATGGATAAGGTCATGCCAATACTGTTTGCAAGTTCGCATAATGGCGACACCATTTGTCCCCAAAGGGAATACATTTTTTCATTGCTGAGCATATTGCCCCATTGAAAAATATGTAAACCGCAAATATCTAGCGCTGGAAAATCATTTACATGAATATGTTGCCATTCGCTCACTGACAAACCAAACGGCGTTAACGCATTACCACCAAGAGGATTTTTCTCACCTTCAGGCCATTGTAATTGCACGCGTAATAAAACTTGCGGTTTCACTTGATGGTTTTGTGCTGCGTCATTTATCCAACGTAATTGATTAAGGCTTTCAGCAACAAAAATATTTACCCCTTGCTTAACAAAATCTGCGATTTGTTTTTTTGACTTGGCAGGCCCTGTATTTAATATGCGCGCGGGAGAAATACCTTGGTTAAGTACTTGCTGTAATTCCCCCGTACTCGCCACATCAAAATTAAAACCCGTTTTGTCTAAGGTCTTAATAATGCTTGAAAGCGGGTTTGCTTTAACCGCAAACCACAACTTGATCACATCTTGTTGTTGTAATGTCAGCAAATGCTGCTCAAGTGCATCAAGATCATAAACAAAACAACCATTTTCAATCGCAACTTGCGGTTGAGAAAGAAACACTTGCTGTAAAGAAGCCGCCAATTGAGGCGCTAACCAATCACCCTTTTGGCTTGCTGATTTAGCCTTTTCTGACGTAGTTGTTGACGCTGCTGACAAAGTTGTTGCTGACAAAGTTGTTGCTGACATAAAAACGACCTATTAACGTAAAATGGATTCTAACTCTAGCGAGGCATTACTTTTTTCATCGCGATATTTAACGATTAATGCGCATGCCATATTAAGTCCTTGCGCTTCTGCCCATTGACCTTTAACAGGACGAGTACCTGGCACAACTACCGCACGCTCGGGAATATCAGCGCCTTTTTCTAACATCACTTGATTAACACAATCGTAAACAGGCACAGACGCAGACAAAGAAACACCTGGTGCTAAGACTGCACCTTTTTTCACGACAATACCTTCAACAATTACCACACCAGCACTTAAAAAAGCATCGTCTTCGATGATCACAGGGCTTGCCCCTACGGGCTCAAGCACACCACCAATTTGCACTGCAGCAGAAACATGAACATTTTTGCCAATTTGAGCACAAGAACCAATTAATGCATGACTATCAACCATAGTGCCTGAGTCAACATAAGCACCCACATTGATATAAGCAGGAGGCATAATAATAACGCCTGGAGCAACGTAAGCACCACGACGAACAGAAGAACCACCTGGTACTAAACGCACACCGTCTGTTACTGTAAATTCACGAGCAGGAAGATTGTTTTTATCAACAAATCCTTTGTATATGCCATCAAATTCAGCATTCTCTCCCGCTTTAAATGCCGCTAAAATCGCTTGTTTCGCGTCAACATTAGCTAGCCAATTTCCTTGCTCATCTTGATTTGCTGCTCGTATTGTTCCCGCTTCTAACTGCTCTAGCGTCGCTTGCAAATTCATTACTTCATTTCTCCAATTATTAATACTGTTTGGGTTTACTTTAATTTCTATAATTTACGTTCGGTTTAACTCGACTTAACGCTGTTTACTTACATTAAGTCCATGGTGTTAATGGTTTTTAAATACCACTGATTAATTTCATGATCGGCCTGCATCAAGCGTTTCAATGCATAAGGATCTTCTGATATTTCTAACGCGGTCAGCGGTGCGCGCAACCTTGAATAATTCAACTGCTTATTCAGGTGCATTAACACTTTTAATGGGATCGGGCTTGATACTTGAAATAACGCTTCAATGGCGTTTTTCCAGACGGGGAAAATACTCTGGCATCGTCCTGATAACGACAATTCAACATATTTACGTGTTGCTTGTGGCCAAACATTGGCGGCAACCGACACTAGCCCTTTAACGCCAGCATGAGTTAAATAAGGCATCATGGCATCTTCACCACTAAACATGGCCAAATCAGGACAATGCTGACGAAAGCTTAAAAAGGTATTAAGATCGCCACTGGACTCTTTCATCGCCCAGCAATTGTTGTGCGCTTGCAGATTCACCATGACATCAACAGGAATATCAACACCACTGCGCGACGGAATGTTATATATCATGCAAGGAAATTGTGCTTTATCGAGTAACGACAAAAACCATTGCGTTAAACCGACACTAGCTGGTTTGGCGTAAAGTGGAGAAGCGAGTAAGTAGGCATCAATGGCCAAGGCATTACATTGTTCAATCCATTGTATTTGCTGAGGTAAATTGTAACCACCTACCGCCACCATAATAGGCACGTTAAGTTGTAAATCGGTTACACATTTAACTAACTGAAATTGCTCTTGTTGCGTTAACGCTAAGCCCTCACCCGTGCTACCAAGTAAGGTAATACCGTTACCAGCTGCCTCTTGCTGTTTAGCAAGCTGAGTGACATTGTTAAAATCAATATCACCGTTGGGTAAAAAAGGCGTAACAAGGGCTGTCCACAGTTGAATATTTGCAACTGAGCGTGACGTATTTTTTGAAGTATTAAGACTCATTTCTCTCGAACTCTACTACTGTTCGGAGAACTTTAAGGCGTTTGATGTGCTCGTCTTAGCATGAAGAAGAGCTCACAAAGGCCAGAAGCTCTCCACCATAAATTTTCTAAACGTAGCACGTGCACATTTAGCATTGGTGACAATTGTCAGGATTCAACCTGAACAACCGACAATAACATCATCAAAAAATGTTATTACCTCGGCGTCAATCCCCCTCGTTATTGATCGTTAGAGTTTGATCTCTTCACAATAACTACCTGGTTAACGCTCCTCTTCTGGCCCTTTTTCATTGGCTCGCTAGCATATTTACTCACTAGCCAACCAATACAAATAGGGACGGCGATATTAGAACATTTATTCTAACTTATGGCAATAGACGACTAAACCAAGTTAGACATAACTTACAATTTTTCACAGATAAAACCTTCATAACATTCAAGAACAAACTCCATGAAAAAATGACTTTGCTGTGATTTTTTATTCA
>DAINNQ010000167.1:0-6035 GCA_036735825.1 Alteromonadaceae bacterium
CAGAAAGATTAATTAAATTTTCCGTTTCTTTGGTTAATGGGCAATGTAAAGAGAGGATGTCAGCTTGTTTGATCACATCATCAAATGCCATTCTCTCAGGTCTGATCATGGTCGCTGACGGTCTTTCGGCCACAATAACGCGCATATTAAATGCTTTGGCTAAGTGAGCAACAGAGTGCCCAAGGCTGCCATAACCAATAATGCCTAGCGTTTTTTCAGCGAGTTCTCTGCTGCCATTGCCATGCAAACAAAAGGTTGGACTTTGTTGCCATAATCCTTTGTTTACGTTGTTGTTATGATGTTCAATTTGACTGAAATACGCGAGTATTTGTGCGAAAACATATTGTGCAACAGCGTTTTTTGCATAACCACTGACATTTGTTACGGCAATACCGAGTTGTTGAGCGGAAAGAATATCGACGTTATTTATGCCTGTTGCTGCGATGCAAACCAGCTTTAGCTGAGGCATTTTCGTTAGTATTTCCTGATCAAGCACCACTTTATTAGTAATAATAATATCAGCGTCAATACACCGACTGACAATATCTTCTGGTGCCGTTGTGTCATAACAATGTAGCGTAGACACTTGCTGTTTAATTTGCTCAAGCGAGACATTATCAGCAAAGGTTTTTTGATCTAAAAATACTGCTTTCATCGGCACCGTTCCGTTTGTTTTTCAAAATTAATACATCAAAAGTATTAGCCCGGTCGACCATCTTGACGAGCTTTTAATAACATAGGGGCATAATGATAAACGAATAAACCAAACGAGATATACCAAAATCCAGCGCTTGCTTGATAAAATGTGAACGTTGCGTCAGGCCAAATTAACGGGCATAAACTGCGAACTATTGCGGAAATGAAAATCAGTAAAAAGGCGATAGACATGGTTTTGGGTGGCGTTAACATTCTGCCAGTGTGGCCTAACGACACTCGAGAAATCATCGCTAGTATTAATCCACCAATTGCGCCAATGGTGAGTATGTGCCATAAGTGACTACTTACTAATTGCTCAGAAAAATAGCTCAGCCCTACCAAAAACAAGCCGAAAACAATAAAGATCACTGCTAAATGTAATGACCATAATAGTGGTACTTTAATCGTGATCCACGGATGCCATCTGAAAATTCTCATCGCTTGAAATAGCGATGCTAAAATACAAAGCGCCCCTAATACTTGCAGGTTAATTTGATAAAAAGGGTGTAATAACAAATAGAATGTGGTGACCGCTATGCTGCCATTTGTGAGTTTATCTAGCCATGCAATATTCTCAACTTTTGGCGTTTGCGTGCCATTGGCGGTAAACATTGGGCCAACGCGGCCAACCATCACTGACATTAAAAAAGTCACCAACATCACACCCGCATAAGCAGAATATTGCATTGAAAATAATTCGGCATGAGTTAGCGATAAGTACATTTGAGTATTCACCACTGTAAATAACACTAACAAAGGCACAAAAAACAAATTGCGGTATTGCTTAATTACAATAATTGGTCTGCCAAGAAAAATGGCAACGGCGGGTAAAAACGCCAGATCTAACAGCATGGTTATTGTTTCACCAAACAGTGTCGGTACTAATAACGCCACACGAGCGATGAGCCATAAGCAAACTAAAAACAATAACGATTTATTTTGAATGCCTTTTAAACCCGTCCAATTTTGTACTGCCGTTAACAAAAAACCTGCAATAATTGCCGTAGAAAAGCCAAATATCATTTCATGAATATGCCACCAATAACCGCCACCTAAAGGCTGTAATGCTGTTTTTCCTTGCAAGATAAACAGCCATAACATTATGGCGATGATTGAAAATAACGCACCAAATAAGAAAAAAGGTCTAAAACCTAATCTTAACAGAGGAAGGATTTTTTGTTCTTTTTGTAAATCAGTAATTTGCATCATAAGTTAACACTGTCGCGATTAATAAATGGCTTATCAATAGATGAGTATTTGAGAATTATAACCATTTTTATTTGTCGTTTTATGGCATAAATCAAATAAACTCAAATTGTTTAACTTATCGGTTGTTCAAGTTGATAAATGGCGTCAGTAATTTGTTCAACGCGTTCGCTCATAATATGTTGAGCGTCATAAATGCCCCGATTATAAAAATAACTGCCAATATCTTTACTAATAAAGTCTAATAAAAAGTCAGCATCGAATTGTCCTAACTCTTGGTTAAGCTCATCGCTAAAATAGCGTTGGATTTTCAAAATAAGTTGCTCTTTTTCTTGAGGAGAAAATTTTATCGTGGTCATCATTATTGTCTTTAGTAAATATTCGTGGAACCATTATATTACTCTATACTGAGCAATGAGGCTTTAAGAAAAAATGAATCATATAACGAAAAAACTGGTTGCTTGGTGGTATACCGATTGCGCATTTTGTCGTAAATCACGCATGATTATTTTATGGCTAATTTTAATGCTGATTGCCGATGCTTTATGGTTTCATTTATTAATAAAATAGTGAGGAAATATGGGACATCGTTGGGTAGACTCGTTAAAAATTGCCTTGGATTTGATTGAACTACATCCTGAAGTTGATCCAATGCAATTACATTTTACCGAATTACGGGAATGGGTGTTAGCGTTAGAAAATTTTGATGACGACCCCAAACATTGCGGAGAACGTGTGTTAGAAGCAATACAACTCGCATGGATTGCTGAGGTGGATTAACACGGCTAGGTCACTTTAAATAGCTTAACTGCGGCTAAAAGTTTAAAGCAAAAAGTATTTAATAAAACTCCTCGGTTAGAAAACTAGCCAGAATCAGGGAAGGTTCCTCTTGAATTAAAGGGGGCTTAGCTATCGAGAGATTATTGTTAATCTATGTCGAATTTTTATAAATTAGAACATGATCGAGTTTATATTTTACATGTTATGCGGCAAGAAAGAGCTCTTAGACGATTTCTTCTACCGAGTTAATTACGGCTAACAAACCATTAACTGGACTAAAGATTAGAGCATTTGAAATAGGATACATCAATGAGAGATTATGATTTCAAATTTAAAGATATAGTTGAATTGGCTAAAGATGTAATTATTGTTACAAAAGCTGAACCTATTGATGAGCCAGGGCCTGAGATCGTATATGTAAATCAGGCATTTAGAGAGTTAACTGGATATTCTCAAGAAGAAGTCCTTGGGAAAAACCCTAGAATATTGCAATCGAGTGGAACCGATGAAGAGACAAAAAAGATCATCCATCAAGGACTAGAGCAGAAAAAACCAGTAAGAGTCACTATAAAAAATTATTCAAAAATTGGTGAAGAATATTGGCTCGACTTAAGTATCCTACCATTGAAAAATTCTCTAGGAGTTGTGACGCATTTTGTAGCTATTGAGCGTGATGTTACAGAACAAAAAAAAATCGAACAGCAACTCCAAATTTTATCTAGAACTGATCCATTAACAGGATTACTCAATAGAAGAGCGTTTGATGAAATCTTGATTATAGAACTATCTCGTTTTAAGCGAAGTCATGAAACTTACTCTTTGCTTATGATAGATATTGATTATTTTAAAAAAATTAATGATGAGTATGGACATGCAGTTGGAGATATTGCAATTCAGACCATTGCGCAGACATGTGAATCGAATCTTAGATTACACGATAAACTAGCAAGGTGGGGTGGAGAAGAGTTTTGTATATTATTACCCAATACTGATAAAGAAGCTGCATTTATAGTAGCTGAAAAATTAAGAGAAACTGTTTCTGATGTTTCAATAATAGAATCAGACCAGAAAATTGCAGTCACAATTAGTATTGGTTTGTCTCAAGTAGAAAAATCAGATATGGATCATTCAGCAATCATAAAAAGAGCAGATGATAATTTGTATAAAGCAAAAAAATCTGGTCGCAATTGTGTTTCAATTTAAAGCTCCAGTTTAAATAAATGCGTGAACGGGACCTTTTGTCTCTTGTTGTATATTTCGCCGCTTAGCAAAGCATTAATGACAAACCTTACTTTTCACCGACAAGACGATAATATTTATTCAGTTTTAATTCTCAACACGTCTTAATTGATTCTTTAAAAATCGTTTTAACATCTTTTTTATAGAAAGCTGTTATAGATAACTGTTTTGTGCGAAATTCATCGTCTATACTACCGACAATCAATTAATGCTATGAATTATCAATATTCATTTTATTTATACCTAGACATATTTTAGCGACTCACACATTATTCATTATGACAAATTCCAAGAAACGCCCATTATATATACCTTATGCAGGCCCGAGCCTTTTAGAATCACCTCTGTTAAACAAAGGTAGTGCTTTTAGCAAAGCAGAGCGCATCAGCTTTAACTTAACAGGATTATTGCCGCCAAGTTACGAAACTATTGAAGAACAAGCCGATCGTTGTTATCGCCAATACAGTAGTTTTAGAACCAATATGAATAAGCATATTTATTTAAGAGCGATTCAAGATCAAAACGAAACGCTTTACTACAAGTTGGTTCAAGCTCACCTTGAAGAAATGATGCCGATTATTTATACCCCAACAGTGGGTGATGCTTGTGAGCAGTTTTCGGATATTTATCGTAGTAACCGCGGTTTGTTTATTGCCTATGAAGAGCGAGAGCAACTTGACGACATTTTACGAAATGCTACGAAAAATAAAGTAAAAGTAATTGTAGTTACAGACGGAGAGCGCATTTTAGGGTTAGGCGATCAAGGCATTGGCGGAATGGGGATCCCGATTGGTAAACTCGCGCTTTACACTGCTTGTGGTGGAATTAGCCCAGCCTATTGTTTGCCAGTAATGCTTGATGTTGGTACGAATAACGACAAATTGTTAAATGATCCTATGTATATGGGCTCTCGTCATAAAAGAATTGATCAGCACCAATATGATGAATTTGTTGATATGTTTATCACGGCCGTTAAACGTCGCTGGCCTCATGTTATGTTGCAATTTGAAGATTTTGCCCAGCCGAACGCCATGCCTATTTTAACGCGTTATCGTGATGAAATATGTTGCTTTAATGACGATATTCAAGGTACTGCCGCTGTTACCGTGGGTACGTTATTAGCCGCGTGTCGCTCAAAAGGTGAAAAATTATCATCACAAAAAGTGGCATTTGTTGGTGCTGGTAGTGCTGGTTGTGGTATTGCTGAGCAAATTATTGCGCAAATGATCAGCGAAGGAATTAGCGCAGAGCAAGCACGCAGCCAAGTGTACATGGTTGACCGTTTAGGCTTGTTAACCCAAGGGATGACTGATCTTCGAGACTTCCAAGAAAAATTAATGCAGAGCACAGAAAATCTGCAAGATTGGCAAATTTCTGGACAATACGCCTCATTACTTGAAGTGATGAATAATGCCCATCCTGATATTTTAATTGGTGTTTCTGGCGTATCGGGGTTATTCACTGAAGAAGTTATTAAAGCAATGAAATCACATTGCCGTTTACCTATTATTTTCCCGTTAAGTAACCCCGTAAGACAAGTTGAAGCAACGCCTGAACAAGTGATTAATTGGACAGAAGGGCAAGCGATTGTTGCTACAGGTAGCCCGTTTGAACCTGTGGTTCATGGCGATAAAACCTTCCCAATCGCTCAATGTAATAACAGTTATATTTTCCCAGGTTTAGGGCTTGGTGTTGTCTCAGCTAATGTCAATCGTATCACTGATGAAATGTTAATGGTTGCCAGTAAAACGTTGGCTGAAGCTTCACCATTAGCGAATACTGGGGCAGGTGAGTTACTTCCACCATTAACTGAAATTGCCAATTTAAGTAAAAAAATTGCTTTTGCTGTGGCGAAAGTGGCTTTTGATCAAGACTTAGCGTTGAGAATTGACGATGAAAGTTTAATTGCAAAAATTGATCGTAACTTTTGGCGAGCAGAATATCGTCAATATCGTCGGATCAGTATTTAGTTCACATCATTTATTAAAAATATGGCAAGATTGAGCATCTAGTTTTATTACGTTTGCCAAAAAGAAGCTGATTTAATCTCATCGTATTGATGATTTTACATCAGCTTTTTTATTTGTTTTTAGACTTTTGGATAACATTAGGCT